>JBGTHI010000237.1:0-2386 GCA_041746295.1 Myxococcaceae bacterium | reverse complement strand
GCAGGCGATCCACCACCTCTTCGACCGGGATCAAGTCCAGGTCTTGGGCGGCGGGGTGCAGCGCTTCGGTTACCTTCGGCGCTGAAGGAGCCACGGGGCGGCTTGGCTCCTCAGGCGGCCTTGGTCACCTTACCCGCTTTGATGCAGCGGGTGCAGGCCAGGACGCGCTGAACCGAGCCCTTAACTTGGGCGCGGATCTTTTGAAGATTTGGAAGGGTCCGCTTCTTGTTCTTGTTGTTGGCGTGGCTCACGGTGTTCCCCACCAGAGGCCGCTTACCGCAGATGTCGCATTTCCAGGCCATGACCTAAAGCTCCTCAGCTCTCCGCATGTACCGCTTGAAAAGGCGCGCACCCTAACAGAAAAGGCGCCGAAATCCAGCGCCCCGTTGCTCAGGGGCCCTGAAAAACGGACTGCCAGCAGCTTCACGCCAGCTCTTCGCCGTCCTGGCTTTGGTCCGAACTGGTGGAAATCAACGCCACCCCTTGGCGCCAATTTCCACCAGTTCGATGGATGATCATCCTCCGAGGAAGTTCTTCTTCTTCAGGGACTCGTTGACCCGCCTCGCGGCGCCCAGCGCGGCCATGAATTCGCCCTCCAGGCCCAGGGTTGGCAGCACCTCCCGGTTGGCCAAGAGGAGGTTCTTGATCGGCGTCCGGATCGGCAGCCCCGTCACGCCGAGGAAGGCCGGAGTGGCCAGCTCGTAGAGGGGATGGGGCATTAGCCGGCTTCCCCGAACCCCACCCGCGTCGAGGTAGGGGGCGGAGAGCAGCAGCCGGTGCCGGTCAGCGAAGGGCATCAGCGCCCGCATCTGGCGGGTCAGGCTGTCCGCCACCTCTTTCAAGTGCAGCTCGCCCCCGTCGCGGATCGCCGCCGGCACGAAAGCGGCGCCGCAGACCACCCGGGCGTCCGGATCCTCCTTGCCGTCCGCCTTCCGAGCGGGGTGAACTTGCAAGATTATGGGACCTACTGCCAGGTTCTGAGCGTCCTTGGCACCGGCGGGCCCGGGATCCACCAGCACCAGCTCCCCCATCCCGGCGGGCAGCCCCTCCGCCTTGACGACCCAGTTGACGGCGAAGAGAAAGCGGCGCGTAGTGGAGAGGTCCAGCAGATCCGCCAACCCCTTTTGTTTCTGCTTGTCCGGAAGTAGCCGGCGCAGGGCCTGCGCGTCCGTGGCGCCGACCACGAACTGGGCGCGGTACGGCGTCTCATTGCGCAGCACCTGCACGCCCGAGACCCGGCTGCTATCGAAGAGCAGGGACTCGGCAATGGCCGAAGCCTCCCCTTTGGCCTCTAGAATGTCCCCACCCAGATCGAGGAGCTTCTTGCAGATCAGTTGGCGGAGCCCCTCGCGACCCCCGGGATAGTGGCCCAGGCCATGGATCACCTGCGCGAGTGGCCGGTGGCCCGCGAAAGGCCCCTCCGTCGTCGCGCCGTAGTGGAGGAAGGGGACCAGCCCACGCAGGAGCTCCGCCTCCGGCCCTCCGGTGCTCAGGAAGGGGGCGTTGGAGTCGACCAACCCCTTGGGAAGCTTCTTGACCTGACTCTTGAGCCCCCATTCCTCCATCATCCCGTCTGGAGGTAAGCCGGGTCCGGTGATCAGATTGCGGAAGAAGGCCTGGGTTGATTCGAGCGTGGTCTCCAACGCGGACAGCTCCGCGTCGAGCGTCGCCCCGGTGGGGCCGAGCTGCCGCTCCAGACTGGCTTTGCGCGACTCCACGCCCTGGGCAGCGGGGATCTGCCCGTTGAGCTCCACCCGCTGGTGGGGCATCGCCAGCTGGAGCAACGGCTGCTGCTGCCTGATCGCGCGCTGGACCGGCGTGTTGAGGGCCAGCTCAATCAGAGCCGCCTCCACGGCGGGCATGGTCTTCAGCTGCGGCATGAGAAACGGCGCGAAGGGCAGAAGGTAGCCACCGTGCTCATAGCCTGGCCCCACGCCGTCATGCTCGATCAGCAAGACCCGGTAGCCGCGTTTGGCCAGCAGCGCCGCGGTCACTGCGCCGCCCAATTGGCCGCCCAGGACGATCACCTCGTAGGCGTGCCGGGTCCCTCCGGAGCCCGGACGGCTCCGCGGGGCTACCACGCGCCGGCCCCTGACCCGGCGCCTTCCGGTCCGGATCCCGGGTTGAGCAAGGACTCCTCGCTCAGAGCTGGCAATCCGAAGCCCGGGATCCGCCGCTCAACCCTGGCCAGCCCGCCCTGGTCCAGCCAGCCCAGCCAGCGTAAGGCGGTGGGATAAAGCAAATGTTCTTGTCGCTGGACCCTTGCCCTCAGTGTCGCCTCGGTGTCGTCCGGGAGGACCGGCACCGCCGCCTGTGCCAGGATGGGGCCCGTATCCACTCCCCCGTCCACCAGATGCACCGTGCAGCCGGTGATCCGGACACCATG
>JBGTHI010000236.1:0-4162 GCA_041746295.1 Myxococcaceae bacterium | reverse complement strand
CACGCCTTCACCGCGCGAGCGCTTGGGCATCGAGCCCTCCATTTGCGCAAAAGTCCGCCCCCGCTTCAAGCTTCCAACCGCCTTTTACGCTCAAGAATGAGATACGCCTAGGACCAGGAGGATGTTCCATGGGAATGCTGTCGTTCGAAGTGCCGCATCAGCTGTCTCGAGACGAGGCCAAGAAGCGGGTCGAGCAGCTCACGCAGTATTGGGCCACCAAATACGGAGTGGACACGAAGTGGGCAGGCGATTCGGCCACCGTCTCCGGCAAGGTGATGGGGCTGAAGATCGAGGCCAAGCTGACCGTGGCCGACGGCAAGGTAGGCGGCGAGGCAAGCGATCCGGGCTTCCTCTTTCGCAAAAAGGCCCAAGATTACCTACAGCACAAGTTCACTCAGGCGCTAAAGCCGGGCTCTTCGGGCAACCTTGACGACTAGTTAGAAGACCGACTCTCTATTTAAATTAGAATTTCTTAAGTAAACACGGGTCGGCGCGACAGTGGCCCGCGATAACGGCTGCGATGAGTTACAAGGTGCAGCAGTCTTCAGACAAGCGTCGGTTCCAGGGCGTGCAGCGGGTGATCGACCGTATGCCGCCGGGTGCCACTGCACCGCAGCTGGAGGCGGAGCTGTGGACGGCACGGGGGGTTCCCCTTCCGGTGGAAAACGCGCTCGGGGAATTTCTGGTGGGCGCGGAGAGGGTGCGCTGGGGGAGGCCGCTACCGGAGTCTGCGGCGACAGCCCGGATTCACGCGCTCGCTCAGACCGTCTTCGACGAAGCCTCGCCCGACCGGCCGGATGCGAGGTTTCACCTCAACCTCATCGCCGACGCTCGTCTCATCGCTCGGGCATTGCCCAACGGTGAGATCACCGTCTCGACCGGTTTGGTCGGGGCACTTCGAAACAAAGCGGAGTTCATCTTCCTGGTTGCGCAGCTCGCAGGCGCGGTGAGCCTCAACCATCTCTCCCGGCAGTTCGCCGCGATGGTCGGGCTTCGTTCGCCACCTTTCGTCGTGGGCCGAAACTCCCAATCGATGCTGTCGCGGGCGCTCGCCTCCAGTGTGATGGGATTGGCCGCCGGGAATGCCTATGCTCAAGCGCTGGCGCATGAGGCGGACGAGTACGCCCTGGGGATCATGACGCGCCTCGGATACGACCCTTCCGCCGCGGTCGAGCTCTCCCGAAGATTGGACCTTCCCGAGATCGTCAATTGGTCCGGCGTGAGGCAGGAGATGCTGCGCCGCTTCATCAATGCGGAGTTACACGGTTCGGTTCGAGCGGATCGGTTGGAATCGGTCATCGCCGGCCGTGCGTTGGGCGCGAGCGAGAGAGGGAGAGAGTCCTTCGAAGTGGTGCAGCGTTGGCTTCCGACCTCTGTGGGCGGAGACAGTCTCGCCCTCGAGGCCGTGCCCGCCTTGATGGAGGAGGCTCAGGATCTGATCGACCGGGGCTTTGCTGAGCGCGCGCAGAGAAAACTCGTGGCGCTGTTGGAGCAACTCGAGCAGACCCAGGGGGTCAGCACCTCCACACTGCTCCATGCGCAATCGTTGCTCGCTTCCGCGCTGGCGGGGCAAGGAAGGTTCCAGGAAGCCAGAGAGCTCCAGGACTTGGTCCTGAATGGTCGGCTGCGCGAGAGTGGCCCCGACGCTCCCGAGACCCTCCAGGCCATGACCAAGCTGGTTGAAACGCTCTGCGAGTTGGGGCTGGAGTTTGCCCCGGAGGCCCGAGGGTTCCTGGAGTCGGTGATCGCTGCTCCTGAGCAAGGTTTGTCCGACACAACTCCCGAGACTCTGGCGGCCCGCGGGCAACTTGCCCAACTTTACCTCGCACAAGGTCGCATACAGGAGGGAATCGGGCTGCAAGAACAGGTCGCCGCGAAGAGTCGCGAGGTGTTCGGAGATCGGGATCCCCGCCACCTTGAGGCGAGCTCGCAGCTCGCTCAGTCCCGGGTCCTTTGGGGAGCACCGGGGGACGAGGAGGCCGCTCTGAAGTTGCATCTGCAAGTATTGGCCGAGCTTCGGCGCCGCTTCGGACCCGAGGATCTCCGGACCCAGCGGGCCGAACGTGCTCTCGGTGAAGCATGGATGGCAATGGGTCAACTGGACGAAGCGGTCGCCATCTTCGAACGCCACTTCCGGCAACATCATGCCTGTTTCGGACCGGTCCATCCGGACTCCGTGATCGCTCGAGCCAATCTCGCCATAGCCCTTTTCAAGCGAGACGAAGCAACGGAAGCACAGGACCTTCTGCGGGAGGGCATCGAGATCACCGGGTCCGCCTTGAATCTGTCGAACCCGCTCCCTGTACTGCTTGGAGAAACGCTAGTCATGATGCTCCAAGCTACCGGCTCGAGAGAAAAGGCGTTGAGCGAGGGGCAACGGTTCTTGACGGCACAGGAAGTGGCCTTCACTCCAGACGATCTCCGCCTCCTGGAATCGCGAGCCATGGTGGCCG
Organism: Myxococcaceae bacterium; assembly: GCA_041746295.1. GTDB lineage: Bacteria > Myxococcota > Myxococcia > Myxococcales > Myxococcaceae > JBGTHI01. The sequence continues at coordinate 1,709 of JBGTHI010000236.1, read as the reverse complement.
ATCTACTTGCCGAGAATGGCTCGTTAGCCGACGCACAGCAGCTCCAGGACACCGTAGTCTCCGGCTACGAGCGGGTAAACGGGCTCTCCAGCCCTCAGGCACAGCAGGCTCGCGCCGCGCTCTTGACGATCTTACAGGACAGTGCAGATCACAGCGCTGCAGTGGCCCTCCTGGAGCGCATGCTGGAGTATCGACCTCCCTCCGACAATGACGCCGTCGAGGTGGCTTCGCTGGAGTCACAGCTGGCCCAACACCTCACCGCGCTGGGCGATTTTAAGCGAGCGTTGCACTACCGCGAGGCCATCTGGCAGCGGCTGAACGCCATTGAACCGACCGCCCACCAGACGCTATGGGCAGAAAGCGCCTTGGCCTTCGCACTGGCCAACGTGGGTCGAGGAGCCGACGTGGTGAGGCACCTGCAGCACATCTGGGAGACCCTGGCCGCCGATCCAAAAGCAGATCCGATCACCGTGCTGGAAGCCGAGAGTAATCTGGCTCTTGCGTTGATGGAGCTGGGTGACGCTGAGAGGGGCCTGTTCCATCACCGACAGGTTTGGGAGGCGTGCGGAGAGCTCGAGCTCGACGATACCGATCACTTGGTAAACAGGGCGGAGATGAATCTGGCCCAGGCGCTGCTCGCGGTGGGCAACCCCCAGGAGTCGCTCCCGCACTCCCAGCACGCGTTGATCATCCGGCGCCAGCTCGTCGACGATCCTAATGACGAGGTGCCTCAGCTGCTTCGCAGCAACATCGCGCTCGCATTGCGTGACACGGGGCACGTTGACGAAGCGCTCAAAATTCTAGAGGAAGTCTATGCCTTCTTTCTTGACCGCGCAGGAGCGGACTCCCACATCACTGCGATGGCAGAAGGACACTTGGCGCAAACGCTCTTGGGAGTCGGCCAGGCGCCCCGAGGACTGAAGCTGCTCCACCATGCGATCTCCGTCCATACGGCAACCCACGGTGAGGATCACCCGTTGACGCTCGAGCTGCGCGCGCTGCTCCCAAGCGACTCCGACAATCCGGAGTGATGCTCAGGGAGACTCGAGGGCGTCGAGCGCACAGCGTGCGGCGGCAGAGATGGAACCTAGGGAGTCGGCCATGTCTGGGAAATAGCCTTTGAGCGCACACTGCGGTCGAGTGACCTGACTAAGCGCATTGCGGTAGGAGCGGCGGGCCTGCTCCCGCTCCCCCAGACGTTCCTCAACCTGGGCCAGGAGATAGTGCCCCAGCGCGAGCGAGGGATCGAGGTAGAGGGCTCGGACTAGCTCGATCCGCGCCTCGCGCATCATTCCGAACTGCATCGCCGCCATCCCGCCGTAGAGCCGAGCCTCGAGGCAAAGTGGATCCCGATTCAGCGCCTGGGAGAAGGCATCGCGCGCTTCGCTCAGGCGGCCCAGGATCGACCGGGCATTTCCCAGCGTGAGCCAGGCGTCGATCTCCTCGGGCCGCTCCCGAACCCTCTGCTCGAGATCGATGAGCGCCCCCTGAAAATCCCCCTGCTCCAGCTTGGTCGCCGCGGCCTTGACCGGGTCGATCGGTTTCTCCCGGGTCGGCGGAGCGGGCGCGGCCAGCGCCGGTCCCAGCACCGGCTCCACCCACTCGTACTCCTGCGAAGACACCCGGCGGGCCAGCCGGTAGATGAAGGCCCCCTCTACCTCGACCATCTCCAGCCGGTCGTAGATCTGGAACAGGCTCTCCGAATAGCC
>JBGTHI010000235.1:0-16699 GCA_041746295.1 Myxococcaceae bacterium | reverse complement strand
GAAGAAGATCTGATCGCGGATCTCGATCCGGTCGTCCTTGAGCTGGGCCACCGGGCAGCCGTTCTTCTCCCGCGCGACGTTGACCGGTCCCGCCGCGCTGGGACATGCGTCGTCTTTATCCAGTACGCCGTCGCCATCGCCGTCCGCCAGGGGGCAACCCTTGCGGTCGGGATCTGGCTGCGCTCCCGGCGGCTCGTTCGGGCAGACGTCGTCGGGGTCCGCCACGCCGTCTCCATCGGTGTCCGCGGGCGGAGGGGGCGGAGGGGGAGGTGCAGGCGGAGGAGGTGGAGGAGGCGGCGCGACCTTCTTGGGCTCCGGCTGGCTCCGCGGCGCATAGGCCAGACGGAGGATGCCCCGGTAGTCGGGGGTCCCGGGATAGCGGAAGAAGCTGCCACCCGCGGCGAGGCCAAGCTGAAGCGCATCCCAGATCCGGACGTGGGCCCCCAGAAGAACGTCCACGCTGGAGCCGTCTCGATCGAAAGCTCCCGGGCCGCTCACGGCGGTGGCGACCATCGCCTCCGGTCCCACCGAGAACCGCTGCTTCGAGTCGGCGTAGGCGATGGCAGCACCCGCCTTGATCTCCTGACCCACCAGGCTGGAGGTGAAGGTCCCCGCCGTCGCCTCAGTGCGGTACTGATAGGCGGCCAGCGCCGACCAGAGGATGTGGTGTTTGAGGCCGGCCAGCACCACCTTGGGCATCACCCGCACTCGCACATCGCTGGCGAAGCGGTCGTCGTTGCCGGCCGGGATCCAGAGGTCGGTTCCGATGTTGAGCGAAAAGGCGTCCCTCATCGGCTGGCCGAGAATCCGGACCATCACGCCAACCCGGGGATCCCCCAACGACTTGCCCGACGGCGCCATCCCCGCTCCGGGGGTACCGGCCTCCCGGAAGATCCAGGGCAAGGTGCCGCTCAGCAGCAGTCGGTCAAAGACCGAAACCGCGGCATCTAAGTGACCGATCAGCTGGTCGCTGATCACCGTGACATCGCCCGTGGCAGGGGCCACCGTCAGCGGATTGCGGGCGTAGTCCAGGGTCGCGCCGATCGCGATCGGGTTTTTACCGTCGTCGTACCAGGGGTGGTCGACCCAGAACGATTGCTCCCCCGTGGGGGTCGGCTCGTAGCGGGGCACGGCAAAACCGTCGCGCTGCGCAGATGCTTGGAAAGCAAACAGCAGAGTGACGAGTAGCGGCAGTTGCCGCATGGTAGCCCCTTTTGCCTGAGTGAACGTGGGGCACTGTGCGACCCACTTTCCTCCGGGTCAATTTCTGTGACAACCACCCGTGCGGAACAGGACCCTCCTAGCCCGGCTAGAGCCAACCTTCGGCGCGGTACCAAGCGGTGGCCTTGCAGATCCCTTCCGCCCAAGCCACCTCCGGCTTCCAGTCCAGTGCTTCCTGGGCCGACCTGCCGTCGCAGACCCAGTGCGGCGCCAACAGCTCGTTGAGCTTGTCGCGGGTGAGCATCGCCGGCTTGCCGGTCAGCTTGGCCACCACCTCATTGCCGGCGGCGACGGTCTTCAAGACCACCAATGGCACCGAGAACCGGAGCAGCGCCTTCTTCTGCAGCGCCCGCTCCAGCTCCTCCAGCATCTCGCGCCAGACATAGACGTGGCCGTCCTCCACGAAGTAGGCCCGACCACTTTCGATGTTGGGCTGAATCAGCGCCTGAACGCAGGCCCGCGCGCAGTCCTCCACGTAGACCACGCTCAGCGTGTTCCGACCGCCACCCACGAACGGCAGCACCCCGCTCTTCACGCTCTTGAAGAAGGCGAGCGACTCGCGGTCGCGCGGCCCGTAGATCATCGGCGGCCGGAGAATCACCGAGGAGACCTCGGCCGCCGCATCTTTCAGCAGCTTCTCTGCCCGGAGCTTGCTCTTGCCATAGTGGGTGACAGGCCGGGGCTCGCAGTCACTCAGGACCGGCTTGCCGTCGTCCGAAGGGCCGACCGCCGCGATCGAAGAGATGAAAACCAGCCGCTTGAACCCGGGCGTCCGCTTCGCCGCCTCGAGCACGTTGCGGGTGCCCTCGACGTTGATCCGGTCGAACCCTTCCGCATCGAGCGCTTTCACCAGCCCGGCACAGTGAACGACCCCTTCGACCGGAGCCTGCGGAGCCGGGCCATCCAAGGCGCGGGCGACCGAGTCGGCGTCCTCCACCGAGCCGTAGGCCAGCTCAACGCCCAGCGGCCTCAGCCTGCGGACATCGGACGACCTGCGCACCAGCGCCCGGACCTGGTGCCCCGCCGCGCGGAGCTGTTCGACCACATAGGACCCGAGGAACCCGGTCGCGCCGGTGACCAGAACATTCATATAGAAACGCACCTCCTGACCGTCGCGAGCAAGCTCAGATGCTAGGAGCGGCGAGCACCGGAGCGCAGCCGCGACCTCCCCCCAACTTGTTAGAAGGGGGGCAAGCCCCCCGCAGATGAGCTGCGCAGCAGGTCCGGAGGTGCGTTTTAGGGGAAGATCTCCCGCTCTCGATAGACCGCTTCGATGCGTTCGAGCGCCACGCCGTAGGCCGCTACCCGCATGTCCACCGTCCGGGAGGAGGCGAACTCCTCGACCTCCCGGTAGGCCCGTTTCATCGCGATCTCGAGCCTGTCCTCCACATCCTCGGAGGTCCAGGACTCGCTGCGCTTGTTCTGTACCCACTCGTAGTAGCTGACGGTGACGCCACCCGAGTTGGCCAGGAGATCCGGCAGAATCGCGATGCCCCGGTCGAGCAGCACCTTTTCACCCTCGGGGTTCAGCGGGCCGTTTGCCCCCTCGGCGATCAGCTTCACGTCGAGCAGCTTGGCCTCCGCCACACCTACCTGATTCTCCAACGCGCAGGGCAAGAAAATGTCCGCCTTGGTGGCGAAGAACTCCTCGCGGGTGACCGACTTGCCGCCCGGATAGCCCTGGATCGATCCCTTGGCATGAACGTAGTCTTGAAGCTTGTGGGCGTTGAAACCCTCCGGGTTCAGGAGATACCCGGTGTGGTCCCCGATCGCGATGCAGGATCCGCCCAGCTTGGAGAGCAGGACCGCCGCATTGGAGCCGACGTTGCCAAAACCCTGAACAGTGAAGGTGGAGCCCTCTAAGTCCAGCCGGTTGTCTGCCGCCCACTCGGTGATGCAGTGGACCACGCCCTGCCCTGTCGCCTTCTCGCGTCCCAGCGTTCCACCCGATGCCACCGGCTTGCCGGTGACCACGCCCTTGACCGCCTGCTTGGAGACGTGGCCTACGGTATTCATGTAGGTGTCCATCATCCAGGCCATGGTCTGGGAGTTGGTGCCCACGTCCGGCGCCGGGATGTCATACTCCGGCCCAATGTTGCTCCCCAGCGCGTGGGTGAAGCGGCGGGTAATTCGCTGCAGCTCCGATCGGCTGACCGAACGGGGATTGAACTTGATGCCGCCCTTGGCCCCGCCGAAGGGCAGCCGCATCAGCGCACCCTTGAACGACATCATCGAGGCGAGCGCCTTCAGATCGTCCCGGCTGACGCTCTCGTGATACCGGATGCCACCCTTGAACGGTCCCAATAGATTCGAGTGCTGAACCCGGTAGCCCTGGAACAGCTTGATCTCCCCGTTGTCCATCTTCACGGGGAAGTGGGTGATCACCTCGTTCCGGGGCTCGGAAAGGATGGTCGCGACCCAGGGCGAGAGGTTCACCTTCTTCGCCGCACGCTCCACATAGCTGTTGATGACCTTGAAGAATTCGTAGCGGACTTCCGCTCCGCGAACCTTCGAGTCAGAGGAGGTGGCGCTCTGCGGACCAATGTTCGACATCGGAAGTGTGTCTCCTTGGGAAGGAAGACCCTTCTCATATCGAATCCGGTCGGTCCCGAGAGGGTCCCGTTTGGGGTCCGTGCCCTCCACCGACCGAGCCCGGTAACGGCGTCGATAAGATTTTCAAAGGTTTGCCCTACTGGGAGGCGAAAGGGGTGGATGCCGGGGGCGCATGTGTTACGAATCGCGCGGCTTAAGTGAAAGCCATCGCATGCACTCAGAATTACCCGCGGGCACCTCTACCCCGGACAGCCACTCTTCGACCTCCTTCAAAACTCTCGCGTTGGGAGCCCTCGGCGTCGTCTTCGGCGACATCGGAACCAGCCCCCTTTACGCGGTGAAGGAGTGCTTCTTCGGGAGCCACTCGGTCCCCTCCACCCATGACAACGTCCTCGGGGTGCTTTCCCTGGTCTTCTGGTCGTTGGTGATGGTGGTGAGCGTCAAATACATCGGCTTCATCATGCGAGCCGACAACAAGGGAGAGGGCGGAATATTCGCCCTGCTCGCGCTCGTGCCCAAGGGGACTGGCCGCAGCCGGACGGTGGTAGTTCTCGCTGCGCTGTTCGGCGCGGCGCTGCTCTATGGCGATGGGATCATCACTCCCGCCATCTCGGTGCTCTCCGCGGTGGAGGGGTTGGAGGTCGCCACGGCGGCGCTCCGGCCCGCGGTCGTGCCAATGACGCTGGTGATCCTGCTCGCGGTATTCCTGGTTCAGCGCAAGGGCACCGAGGGGATCGGCCGGGTATTCGGCCCGATCATGGCCATCTGGTTCGTGACGATCGGACTTCTGGGTCTCCGGATGATCTTCAACCGGCCGGAGGTGCTGCTCGCCCTCAACCCGATCCACGCCGTGCGCTTTTTCACCGCGAACGGCGCACATGGCTTCGCGGTTCTCGGCTCGGTCGTTCTCTGCATTACGGGGGGCGAGGCTTTGTACGCGGATATGGGCCACTTCGGACGACGGCCGATCCGATTCACCTGGTACGTCGTGGTCCTGCCCGGGCTCCTGCTCAATTACTTCGGTCAGGGCGCCTTGCTGCTGGACCCACCGATCGAGATCTCGAACCCGTTCTACGCACTGGTTCCAGAGCCATTGCTCTATCCGATGGTGGCCCTCTCGACGATGGCGACGGTGATCGCCTCGCAGGCCCTCATCTCCGGAGCCTTCTCGCTTACCCGTCAGGCGGTTCAGCTTGGCTACTGCCCAAGGGTGACCATCGTTCACACCTCCAGCGACAACGAGGGACAGATCTACATCCCCGAGGTCAACACCGCCTTGATGGTTTCCTGCCTTGCGCTGGTGCTGGCTTTTCAAGAGTCCTCGCGCCTGGCGGCGGCTTACGGCATCGCGGTTACCGGGACGATGGCAATCACCTCGATCGTCTACTTCTTCGTGGTCACCCACCGCTGGGGTTGGTCCTATTTGAAAGCAACTCCCTTGGTACTGGCCTTTCTGATCTTCGACCTGGGGTACTTCGGCTCCAATCTCCTGAAGTTCTTCGCCGGAGGCTGGGTACCGATGGCCTTCGCGGCCGGCCTCTTCTCGATCATGACCACCTGGAAGCGGGGTCGCGCAGAGCTGGGCCTCCGCGTGGTTCAGTCGACCATGCCGCTGGACATCTTCCTCAAGGACGTGGGCGAGACCCAGCCGCACCGGGTGAGCGGCAGCGCGATCTTCATGTCCTCAAATCTGGAGGGCGTGCCCCCGGTCTTGATGCACCACCTCAAGCACAACAAGGTGCTCCACCAAGTGGTGGTCCTGCTCTCGATCACCTCCGAGCCGGAGCCGGTAGTTCCTCTTCAGAACCAACTTCAAGTCATGGAGCTGGCGCACGGCTTCTACAAGGTCCACGCCCACTTCGGCTTTATGCAGACCCCCAAGGTTCCGGACATTATGCGGAACTGCCGAAAGCATGGGTTGAAGGTGGATCCGGTCTCCTCGACCTTCTACCTGGGCCGCGAGACGCTGCTGACAGGGGGCAAGTCGACGATGGCCCGCTGGCGCAAGGCGTTGTTCGCCTTTATCGCCCGCAACGCCCGATCGGCCACCGCCTACTTTGAAATCCCGCCGGGTCGGGTGGTTGAGCTGGGCATGCAGATCGACCTCTGATCGAGGCGCCGGGCGGATCGTCGGGGATTCCGTCTCGGTAACCGATCTCAGATCCCCGACGATCCGCTGCGCCAGGTGTCGTCAGCGCCGGTGGGGGGCGGCGGAAGTTGGTTCCGCTTGAGCTCCGGCGTCGCCTCCGGCGGATTGGAGAGCGGGAACCGGGTGGCGTTATCGGTCACCACCAGTCCGCTCAGGAGAAGCACGAAGAAGACCGAGGCGGCAAAGACCATCGCCGCGGTCCCCTTGTGGTCGATCAGGTGCATGAAGAACAGCACCACCAGGGTCGCCTTGGTAACCGCAATTGCCAATGCGATCGCGAGATTCCAAGACCCGAAGTGGACATGCCGGGCGGTCCAGTAGGTGGTGGCGGTCAGCACCAGCAGCACGAAGTAGATGAGGTAGTAGCGCGCCGCGGAGTGCTCGTGGGGCGCCGAGTCGGCGTTCTGGGTCGCGATGGCCATGACGAAATCTCGAAGGTCAGATCAGGTACAGCAACGGGTAGAGGAATATCCAGATCAGGTCGACCAAGTGCCAGTACATGCCGCCCAGCTCCACCGGCACATAGTACTCGGGGCTGATGGTGTTCCGCGCGGCGCGCCAACCGATCCAGACCAGCACCGACATCCCGATAATCACGTGCAGGGCGTGGACTCCCGTGGCCAGGAAGTAGATGGCGAAGAAGAGGCTGGCTCCCGGCTCCTTGACCGCTTCGAGGGCATAGTACTTCCCAGGGAGCGCTCCCTCATGGAACTTGTGGGCGTACTCCACCGATTTGATCCCCAGGAACGCAAAGCCGGCCAGCAGCGACAGGACGATCATCGCCACCACCCGCTTGTTCTTTCCCACCTTGGCGAAATGAACCGCCATCGCCACGGTAAGCGAGCTGGTGATCAGGATCAGCGTGTTTATGGTGCCATACGCAATGTCCAGATGGTGACTCGCCGCCTGGAACGCGGCCGGGTAGAGAAACCGGTAGAGCGCGTAGGCAGTGAAGAGCGGCCCGAACAGGAGAACCTCGGTGCCCAGAAACATCCACATCCCTAGACGGGAGGCGTCGATCTGGCTTTCCAGGCTGCCGAAGTGATCGGCGAGATAAGGTTGTCCCTCACGCTGCGTGTGCATGCTTCGCCTCGGGCAGGTGGTAATCGTACGGAGTCTCCGGAAACTCCGGATCGTGATGGAAGTTGTGTTTAGGGGGCGGCGAAGAGGTCATCCACTCGAATCCGCGCGCATTCCACGGATTGCCATCGACGAGCTTCCCGTACTTCAGGGAGATTATTAGATAAATGGCGATGATGATGAAGCCGAAGGCGATCAAGCTGGCGCCCGCGGTCGACGCTACATGCAGCGCCTGGAACTGCTCAGGATACTGGAAATAGCGCCGCGGCATTCCCATGTTGCCCAGTAGGAACTGTGGGATGAAGGTCGCGTTGAAGCCGAGGATGATCAGCACCGCAGAGACCAGGCCCCACCCTTCCGGGTATTTGCGGCCGAACATCTTGGGAAACCAGTAGTGCAAGGCGGCCAGGAAGCCCATCAGCACCGCCCCGACCATGATGAAGTGGAAGTGGGCCACCACGAAGTAGGTGTCGTGCCAGTGGACGTCCAGCGAGATGGCCGCCACCGCCACTCCGGTCATGCCGCCGAACACCAGAAAGAAAAGGAAACCACAGATGTAGGCGAACGGCGTGGTGAACTTCACGGCCCCCCGGTAGAGCGTCCCCACCCAGTTGAAGACTTTGATTGCGGTGAACACTCCCACCAGCATCGACAGGACCGAATAGATACCCGCGGTCAGGGTGGACTGACCCGAGACGAAGAGGTGATGCCCCCAGGCAAAGAAGCCGACCAGGGCGATCCCCAGAGAGGACCAGGCGATCATCTTATAGCCGAACACCTTGCGGCGCGCGGTGGCGGCGATCGTCTCGCTGATCACCCCCATCGCCGGGAGGATCATGATGTAGACCGCCGGGTGGGAGTAGAACCAGAACAGGTGCTGGAACATCACCGGGTCGCCGCCCCGGGCAGGATCGAAGATGCCGAACCCGAACGCATGCTCGACCATCACCAGGACCATCAACAGGCCCAGCACCGGCGTGGCCAGGACCTGAATGATGCTGGTGCTGTAGATCGCCCAGACGAACAGCGGCAGGTTCATCCACTTAAGGCCAGGCGCGCGAAGCGTATGGATGCTGACGATGAAATTCAGGCCGGTCGCGATCGAGGAAAACCCTACGATGAAGATGCCCAACAGGATCGGGATGACCTTGGTGGGAGTGATCGAGCTGTAGGGCGCGTAGAAGGTCCAGCCGGTGTCCGCACCACCCTGGATCATTCCCCAGAGCGCCAGCAAAGCCCCCACCACGTAGATGTAGAACGACAAGAGGTTGAGCCGCGGGAAGGCCACATCCTTCGCACCGATCATGATCGGGATCAGGAAGTTCCCGAAGGCACTGGGGATCGCCACGATCATGAACAGGAAGACCATGATCACACCGTGGAGCGTGAAGGCGCGATTGTAGCTGAGCGCATCCATGATGGTGGGGCCGGGGGTCAGCAGCTCGAGCCGGAGCAGCAGCGCGTAGACGCCGCCCAGGAAGAAGAAGAAGATCGTCGCGCCCAAAAACATCAGGCCGATCCGCTTGTGATCCTTGGTGAGGAGCCAGGACATGATGCCCCGCTCCTCGTTGAGGTAGTTGACCTCGAGGATCTCGTGATTACTGGCCACGAACTGGTTCATATAGAGGTCCCTTAGGTTCGGAGCCCGACTCGGAGACGACACGGTCGGAAGTGAGAGTCTTGATGTATTCGACAATGGCTGCTGCCTGCGCCGCGTTCATTCGCCCCTGGAAGGAAGGCATCACCGGCTGATAGCCAGCCACGACCTCGGACGTGGGGTCCATCATCGACCGGGTGAGATAGGCCTCATCGGCGACCAGCGCGTGACCGGAGGAGAGCTCCTCGCGGCGGCCATAGAGCCCTTGCCAGGACGGACCGATGTGCCGTTCGCCGTTCACGGTGTGGCACTTGAAGCAGCCCAACTCGGTGGCGGCGTGCTCGCCCTGCTCCTTCATGCTGCTCTTGGGCAGTACGGTCTCCCCTGCCACCGGGGTACCATCTTGAAGCTTGGCATTCCCCCGTTTCTGGTCGGCCAGCCACTGGTCATAGTCGGCCGGCTCCATCACGATCACCTGGCCGCGCATCAGTGAGTGGTCGAGGCCGCAGTACTCGGCACAGAAGATCTGATACCGCCCGGGCTTAGTCGCCTCGAACCAGATCTCGGTATAGCGGCCTGGCAGCGCGTCCGACTTCACACGGAACTCGGGGACGTAGAAAGAGTGGATGACGTCCCGGGAGGTGATCAGCAGCCGCACCGGCCGGTGAGCCGGCACGCGCAAGGTGCTGATCGAGTTGGGCCCGTCCGGGTAGCTGAACTTCCACATCCACTGCTTCCCCATCACGTAGACGTCCATCGCGTTCTTGGGGGGCGACTTCATCCAGACGTAGTCCCGGAAGCTGATCGCAAACCAGAGCAGGAACAGCACCAGCGGGACGAGCACGAACAGCGCCTCGACCGCCAGCGGCGGGTGGCTCTCCTCGGTCAGCTGGTCCTCGGACTTACGGCGGTACCGAACGAAGAAAAACAGCGCCACCGCGGTGATTCCGACCGCGGAGATCATGGTCACAGAGATGATGAACAGGTGAAGCAGGTCCACCCGGTCGGCGAAGGTAGAAGCGCCTTCGGGGAGAAAGAGCAGCTTTCGAAGAAGTTCCATCATGGGGTCTAGACCGTTCCCTGCTTCATTTCGCGGCACCAGAGCACCGTGAGCACCGCCGCGAGGGCGAAGAACACCGCCATCCCTCCCACGCGGATGAAATTAGAGACGAAGAACCCGTAGCGCCGGGTCGCCGGGTCGTACTTGTAGCAGCTGAGGAGGACGCGATCGAACGAGGTCCCGACCTTGCCGCCGGAGGCTTCCACCAGCGCGAGCCGGAAGTCGCGCGGCGAAAAATCCATCCCGTACAGGTAACGCGAGACCCGGCCGTCCGGCGTCAGCACGAAGACCACCGCCGCATGCGCGAACTGCTGGGTCTGCGAGTCGTACGCGTACTTGAAGCCCACGCTCTCCGCCAATGGGCCGATGCTCCTCTGATCGCCGACCAGAAATGGCCAGTCTTGAGTAGAGACCGGCTTGCCATAGGCCTGCACGTAGCCGCGGCGCTTAGACTCGGCGTCCTGGAGGGTCTCCTTGGGATCGATGCTCAGCGTGACCGCCTTGAAGTCGGGGCCCAGATCCATCCCCGCCTTACGCATCACCTGGGTCAGCCCGCTCAGGACCAGGTTACAGAGCATCGGGCACTTGTAGTAGACCAGCGAGAGGACCACCGGCTTCCCCTCCACCAGGAAGTCGCGAAGCTTGACCGTCTTCGCATGGCCCTGACCGTCGCTGGAGGTGAAGGGCGCGTCGAGATCGACCTTCTGGCCCAGCCGCTCCACCACGTCGATGTCCTGCACCGGATCGCCCGGCCGGGACTGTGCCGGCCCCGGAGCTCGCGATGCCGGCGCATCGGAGGACTTGGGGGGGTTGAAGGGATCGACCTTGGTGCCCGCACTGGCCAGTGCGGGTAGGACCAGGAGCACGAAGAGCAGCGCCACGATGAAGACCACCGCAGCGCGGGCCCGTGGATGCATCGAAGGCGTAACCCTCGGAACCCAGGACGGCAGCCCATCCTTGTGGGTGGATCGGGGCTTCATTGATCGAACCCCGGGCCCCCGCTACGGTCCTTCGAGGACTCCTTCAGCGCCTGCTTGATCGCCTCTTCGATCGGGATATGCAAAATCTGCTTCTGCGGATCCACGTAGCCGTATGAAACCAGTCGTTGGGTCTGCTCGGCCACCCTCTCGTCGGCGCGGCGGTCCTGCGAGAAGAGCGCCAGGTTCACCATGCCGACCTCAATCTGTCCCGCCTGCGCCGGGACCGGCTTGGGGCCGTCGGGGTTAAGCTCGTTCTGGGTGGCGCGCATGATCCCGAAGGCCCAGTAGCCGCCCACCACGAAGATGAAGAGCGAGACCGCGGCCACGGTCAGGATGGTGCCGTAGGCGAGCTTCTCTTTTTCCTGTGGCTGCTGCACATCGGAATGGATCGCGCGAGGATCGGTGCTCATGGCTGGCTGTACCTCAGCGAGTGTTCGAGATAGGGGTCGCGCACGGGGACCGAGTACTGGCCCCTCAGCCGGAAGACCGCGAAGGCCACCACCGCCCCGCCGATCCCCAGCCAGGCCGCGGCGTCCAGCGCGTGGGGAGCGGGGGCATGCGGGCTCAAGATGGGCATGATCAACCAATAAACGTCCACCGCGTGGACCAGGACGATCCACATTGCGACCCGAGCCAGCGCACGCGGCTTGGTCTTCAGCTTCTGCGAGAGCAGGATGAAGAACGGCACCACGAAGTGGCCCAGCGCCAGGAAGTAGGCGACCGGCTTCCAGCCCTCCCGGGTTCGGACCAGGTACCAGGGGGTCTCTTCCGGGATGTTGGCAATCCAGATCAGCAGGAACTGGGAGAAGCCGATGTAGGCCCAGAAGGCGGTGAAGGCCAGCAGCAGCTTGCCCAGGTTGTGGAAGTGCGCGGCGGTCATCCAGCGCCCGAAGCTGTTCTCTCCCTGCCCGTAGGCCGAGGCGATAATCACCAGCGCGATGGCGCTGACGAACGAGCCGGCGAAGAAGTAGACGCCGAAGATGGTCGACACCCAGGTGGGATCGAGCGACATTACCCAGTCGAACGCCGCGAAGCTGAGCGTGAGCGCCAGGACGGGCAGCCCGCCGATTCCCAGCCTCCGCTGCTTGAGGGTCAGCCCGACCTCACCGCTCTCGTCCTGGATGAGCGACCAGCGGCGCAGCAACGCGGAGATCAGCATCCAGCAGGCGAAGTAGATCGCCGCGCGGATCAGGAAGAACTGCACGTTGAGATAGGGGTGCTTGTGAGCTATCAGATGCGCAACGTGCTCCGGCAACGTGTGGGGCGGATCGATCCAGATGTAGAGCTGCCTCATCCCCAGGATGATCGGGATAAACAGCAACGGAAAGATCGGCGCGGTAGAGGCCATCGTCTCCACCAGCCGGCGCAACACCACCATCCACTTGGCCGCCACCGCATGGAAGATCGAGAGCAGGATCAGCGCCGCCACCGAGAGGCCCACCCAGTAGCTGAAGCCGAACAGATACGAAAAATAGGCCTGCTTGGGCGCCATCACAAAGCCCGCGGTGCAGGCGACGAGGCCGAGAAACCCCACCACCGCGCCCAGGGTCATCAGGGGGAAGCCGCCCGCGTACTTCCGCATTGCCGTGGTTGCTGCTGCGCCCGTGTGCAGCAAGTTGTCTCCTTTAGCCCCTGCGCTCATTGTGCCTTCTCCGCGTCCGCCTGCGCAGCCTGGGCCCGCCACTCGGCCGGAGCCTGGGCCGCAGAAACGCTCTGGCTGGTCTGGAGCACGTCCAGATAAGCCACTACCGACCATCGCTCCTCAACGCTCAGGTACGGCGCGTAGGAGCTCATGAAGCCGAAGCCCTCGGTGATTACACTGAACATCCTCCCCGGCGCCTCACCCTTGTAGGAGATCAGGCTGGGAGGGGGCCGCGCCGACATGTTCTCCCCGACGATGCTTCTCCCGTCACCGGTGAGGCCGTGGCACGGCGCGCAGTAGACGTTGAACTGATGGCGGCCGGTGTCGAGCATCTGCCGGGTCAGCGGCACCGGGTTGGTCTTCACGAACTCCGCCTCGCCCAGCGCATCGGCGGGCGTCAACCGGTACCGCTTCAGCTCCGGCGACAGCCGCTGGTATTCGGCCGGCACCGTGCCCTGCGGCGGCTCACGCATCGCCCGGCCGTCCTTGAACAGCGGGCTCGGTTCGTAGGCCTCGTACTTCGGCTGCTGGGTCATCAGACCGACATCCTCGAAGGCGCAGCCACCCAGGGTCAGGAGCCCAAGGGCGGCAAGACCGACGGCCGATCGGGAGTGGGAAGCAAGGGTGCTCATTCTTCCGGTTCCTCTTCCGGGTCTTCGATCAGGGAGACGTTGGCCGCGCCCAGCGACCGGAGCTGCTCCATCACCTTCGCCTCGACGTTCTGCTGTCCAGGCTGGGGCACCACGCTCACCCAGAAGCCATGGGTCGAAGCACTGCGGAAGGCCTCCAGCTCGAATGCCGGATGGTATGGCTGCGGGAATTTGCAGAGGTAGAAGAGCAGACCGCCGAAAATGGAGAAGGCAGCCAGTAGAACCCCCAGCTCGAAGGTGACCGGGATGTTAGTGGGCAACGAGTGGATGGGTCGGTTGGCGACGTTGATCGGGTAGTCGACCGCGTTGAGGAAGAACTGGAGCAGGTAGCCGCCGGAGATGCCAGCCAACGCCCCGCAGAGCGCAATCAGCGGCACGCGCGACGGACCCAGGCCAAAGGCGTCTTCCATCCCGTGGATCGGGTACGGCGTATAGGCGTCGAGGTCGCGATGTCCCCCGCCCCTCAATGCCCGGCCTGCCTTGAGCAGGCTGTCCGGATCGGAGAACTCTCCCAGGATCCACCGTTTCATTTAGTGAGCTCCCTTGTGCGGCAAGGAATGTCCATTAGCAGCCGCATGCTCCAGCTCGTACCGGTACTCCTTCACCTCGCTGGCCGAGACCGCGGGGAGGAAGCGGAGGAAGAGCAGGAACAGGGTGCCGAACAGCCCCATGGTCCCGGTGAAGATCCCGATGTCCACCCAGGTCGGGTAATACATCCCCCAGCTGGAGGTCAGGAAATCGCGGTGCAGCGAGGTCACGATGATCTCGAACCGCTCGCACCACATCCCGACGTTGATCAGGATCGAGGCGACCCAGACCGCCTTCATGTTCAATCGGATCCTGCGGAACCAGAAGATCTGCGGCACCAGCACGTTGCAGAACATCATCAGCCAGTAGACCGGCGCGTAGGGGCCAAAGGCGCGGTTCATGAACGTGAACGCCTCCTCCTTGCTGCCGCTGTACCAGGCGAAGAAGTGCTCCATCAGGTAGCCGTAGAAGACCATCAGGCCGGTGGCCACGATCACCTTGCACATCAGCTCGATGTGCTTCTCGGTGATCACGTGCTTCAGCCCCATGAAGTGCCGGGTCGGGATCATCAGCGTCAGCACCATCGCGAAGCCCGAGAAGACGGCGCCGGCGACGAAGTACGGGGGAAAGATGGTCGCGTGCCAACCGGGCAGCTGCGCCACCGCGAAGTCGAACGAAACGATGGTGTGGACCGAGAGCACCAGCGGCGTCGAGAGACCGGCCAGGAGCAGATAGGCGAACTTCCAATCCCGCCAGTGCTTGGCCGAGCCGCGCCAGCCGAGCGAGAAAATGCCGTAGACCACACGGCGGACCTTGCTCTGAGACGAGTCCCGGAGGGCGGCCAGGTCGGGGATGAGCCCCAGGTACCAGAACAGGAACGACACCGTTCCGTAGGTGGAGACCGCGAACACGTCCCACATCAGGGGCGACCGGAACTGCGGCCAGATGTTCATCGTGTTGGGGTATGGGAACAGCCAGTAGAGGGCGAGCCAGGGGCGGCCGGTGTGCAGCACCGGGAAGATCACCGCGCAGACCACCGCGAACAGGGTCATCGCCTCGGCGAGCCGGTTGATCGAGGTCCGCCACTTCTGCTGGAGGAGCAGCAAGATGGCGGAGATCAACGTTCCGGCATGGCCGATGCCGATCCACCAGACGAAGTTGATGATGTCGAACGCCCAGGCGATCGGGATGTTGTTACCCCAGACACCGATACCGGTGCTGATCACGTAGGCCATGCAGCCCAGCAACATGCCGGTCAGCGACAGGCAGAAGCCGAACAGCGCGAGCCAGGCCCTGCCGGGCTTCGCCCACAGAAAACCAAAGAGCGTATCGGTGAGGGACCGGTCGGTGTTCTTCCCCCGGATGAGCGGGATGTCCGGGATCGGTTCTCGAGTCAGTTGCGCGTCCATGCTGGGCCTCTAGGACAGTTCCGGATTGGGGTTCTTGATGCGCGCCAGATAGGCAGTACGCGGCTTGGTCGCCAGATGGTGAAGCAGGTCGTAGCGGCGGGGATCGCGGTGGAGCTTGGAGACCTTCGACTCTGGGTCGTTCAGGTCGCCGAAGACTAAGGCGTCGCCGGAGCAGGCCTGGGCGCAGGCGGTGGTCAGCTCACCGTCCTTAATCCGGCGGCCTTCGATCCGGGTCTGGATCCGCTTCGACTCGATCCGCTGCACGCAGTAGGTGCACTTCTCCATCACGCCGCGCGCCCGGACCGTCACCTGGGGATTCATCCCCATCTTTTCGGTCTCGGTCTTCTCGGTGTTGTAGGCCAGGAAGTTGAAGCGGCGGACCTTGTAGGGGCAGTTGTTGGAGCAGTACCGGGTGCCGATGCACCGGTTGTAGATCATCTCGTTCAAGCCCTCGTCATCATGGACGGTGGCGTTGACCGGGCAGACGTACTCGCACGGCGCCATTTCGCAGTGCACGCAGGCGACCGGCTGGGTGATCATCCCAGGCTCCTCGACCGAGCCGCTGAAGTAGCGGTCGATACGGAGCCAGTGCATCTCGCGGCCGCGGGAGATTCCCTCCTTGCCCACCACCGGGACGTTGTTCTCGGACTGGCAGGCCACCACGCAGGCGTTGCAGCCGGTGCACTTGCTGAGATCGGTGGCCATCGCCCAGCGGTAGGTGCCGTCGTTGGTCGGCTCGTACATCATCGGCTGGGGACCGCGGAGCGCCTCGAGGAAGGCGGGCTGCTGCTGGAACTTCTCCAGCGTGGTCTCCATGGCGATGTCGCGGTCGCGCGTCTCGGAGACCAACTTCCCGTCCTTGTCCAGATGGATCGACCAGTGCTCCTGGGTGGAGGCCAGCTTGTGCTTCTTGCCGGTCTTCTCGAGCTTGAGACCCGCGCCCGACCAGGGAGAGGCCGAGCTCTGAAGCAGGTAGGCGTTGAAGCCCACCCCGCGGGCCACCTGCTCTGCCACTGCACCCTCATCCTTCGCGCGGCCATAGCCCAACGAGACGGTGACGGTGTCGTCGGCGTGGCCCGGGAGAACCCAGACCGGCGCTTCGACCGAGCTTGGGTCCGCCGAGCTTGCTCCGGAACCCAGGGACAGGATGACCAGGTCGCCGGAGGTCAGCTCCAGCCGCTTGGCGGTGGCCTCGCTCAGGTAGGCCACATTGTCCCAGGTGATCTTGGTGATCGGGTCGGGCAGCTCCTGCAGCCAGGCGTTGTTCCCGAAGCGACCGTCATACAGCTTGTAGTCCGGGACAATGTTCAACTCTAGGCTCCCGCTGGCGCTCGGGGCCGCGGACAGGAGATCCCGCTGCACCGCCGCGCTCAGCTCGGAGGCCCGGACCTCGGCCGCGTCCTCCGGCGCGACATCGGTCGCGGGGATCCGGCCCTCCGCCAGCCAACTCTCCCAGCGGGACTCGAAATCGAGCGGGCTTCCCACCTTCTGCTTCCAGAACGCCTTGAGGAGCGCATGAGTCCCCTCGTTCTGATTCAGGCAGCCGGCGAGCAGGTCGGCCTCGGTGACCCCGGAGAAGAGCGGCTTGATCAACGGCTGCACGAGCGAAGCGGTCCCGTCCGGACCCACCGCATCGCCCCAGGACTCCAGGAAGTGGGCCGCCGGAATGAACCACTGCGCCACCTTGGCGGTCTCGTCCTCGTGCATGCCCCAGTAGATGACGTTGGGGACCTTGGCCAGCAGCGTGTCCAGCTCGAGATCGGCCGGAGCGGCGTAGACCGGGTTGAAGGCGGTGATGATCAGCGTGTCGACCTTGCCCGCGCGGATCTC
>JBGTHI010000234.1:0-8428 GCA_041746295.1 Myxococcaceae bacterium | reverse complement strand
AAGAAGTTCTTTCCGAAGATCAGGCTCAGTGCGCCCAGCACCAGCACGCCGGTCAGGCTCAACCCACGCCCCATGCTGGGTACGCGCGACCTACCCGCCCCGCGGCGGTCCTCGACGTCGGAGCTGCTGTACCCCCGGGTGAACTTCATGGCCGCTCCCTATCGAATCCTCAGCATCTCGCCTTCGAACGTCACCTTGAGCGGCCGCAGCACCACCCGCTTGGGCCCCGCCTCGACGGTTCCCGCCTGCATCAGCATGAACTTGGCGGCCGACGCGGCAGCGACCGCGGCCTCCACGTGCGCCTCAGGGAGAAAGAGCGCGAAGCCGGCCCCCATGTTGAAGGTGCCGTAGGCTTCGGCATCGGAGAGCTTCGCGGCCTTCGCCAGATAGGAGAGCACCGGAGGGACCGGAGGCAGCGCGTCGACCACGTAGGTGAGCTCGCGGTGCGCCCGCATCAGCTTGCGCCAGCCGTGGCCGGTGACGTGCGCAGCGTAGTGGATGGGTAAGCCGGCATCTTGGAGCGCCTCGACCAGCGGTCCGTACAGGGGCGCCGGATCGAGCAGCACCTCCCCAAAACCCCGTCCGCGGGGGTCGCCCGGTACGGGCGTGGCGTAGCCCTTGGGGAGTCCCTCCGCGACCTTGCGAGCCAGAGTCAGCCCGTTGGCGTGAATGCCCACCGACGGCGCGAGGAGGATCGCGTCGCCGGGCTCAACCTGATCGCCCAGCAGCAAGCGACCGCGAGGGCGAATCATCCCCACCGCGGAGCCGGCCAGCACGATGCTCTTGGGTGCGACCAGCCCGGTGAGGGTCTGGGTCTCCCCGCCCCCCCAGGAGACGCCGGCCTCGGCGCAGGCCTCGGCCCAACCGGTGACTAGATCCTGCATCCGGGCGGCGTCGGCGAACCACTCCGAGCTGCCGGCCGACCAGAATGCGGCGAGCGAGATGGGGTAGCCCCCCACCGTGGCCAGATCGTTCAGGATGGCGGCAACCACATCGCGCGCCACTTCATCGTAGTGGCTGCGGCCGGTGATCGGTCGTACGGCATCCGCCACGCCGTTCTTGGTGCCCAGCCCCTCATTGACCATCGAGAGGTAGTGCTCGCCCATGTCCACCACGTAGGCCGACTCGCCCCGCGAGGCGCCCACTTCGAAGAAGCCGCGGCCCACCAGCGCAGATCCGGTGCGCGCTGCGGCGGCGAGCGCCTGCCGCTTGCCGGGGTCCATCACACCGTAGTCCACGCCAGAGGCGGCGTAGACGTCGCCTTCGACCTTCTCCTTGGAGCTCGCCATGGCGCCCGCGTATCCCAGATGGATGAGGGGGAAAAGCGCAAAGCGGGCGAGCCCGCTTAGAACTCGTAGGCCGTGGAGAGGAAGACTCCCTGCAGGCGGCGGTGGACGCGGAGGCGGTCACCGCGGTGGCGACGCGCGCGGAGGAGGCGCGCGGAACAGGGTAGGAGGCGCTGCGCCTCACCCTCGAACAGCTCGGCCACATCCAGGAGGAGTTCGCCGAGGTGACGCAGACGCTCGAGCGGCAGGTCGCGAACGTTGGGCGGCTCTCCCACTCCTGGGGGCCGAATGGAGTACGCTCCCACCGGGGTCAGTGGCCCCCGTCGACCCTCGGTGAGGCTCTTGCAGTGCGGCAGGTCTCCAAGTTTGCCCGCGTCGCCTGCGCAATTCGCTGCAGGGTCTGGGCATCGGATGGCTCTCCCACGCCCACCTCGCCCGGCTTCTCCTGCGCCAACGCTTGCAGACCCTGGAGCGTGGCAAGACAGCCCGCGTCGTCCCCGGCGTGGTGCTGGAGGATCGCCAGGTCGTTGCGGATCCACATCAGCTCGAAGGGATCGATCACCGGCTCGCAGCGGTCGATCAGCCTCGAGAGGAGCGCCCTCGCGGTGACGTAGTCCTTCTCCGCGGAACGGGCCTTGGATTCGGCGCGGGTAAGCCTGACCTCCGGCGGACGGCATTCCGGCTTGGGCCGGATGTAGAGCCCTTCAAAGACGGCGCGGCCTTCACAGTAAGCTCGGCAGGGCTCCTCGCTGACGGCGGTGATCTGCACCCCTCCCTGCTCGGGCTCCAGCTCCACGACGCAGTACTCCCCCGACCCCTTCGGGTCTCTCATCCGCCCTTCCATCCCGCGCAGGGTACCCTCGAGCGTGCAGCTCTGCGCGTTACGGCTCAGGGTTTTGATTGCGAAGACCTGCCCCTTTCCCGGCGAGCCGTCCACCTGGAGACTGCCGCGGCCCCCCTCGTAGACGTAGTCACCGGGCGCCACGCCCGGTCTCTGAGAGACGGCGAGGGCGGGTTGGACGGTCATTGCCGCGGAAATCATCAAATAGACCAGGGTTCGCGCCATTGACGCCGTATGGCGGGCTTGGATCGCGCTGTAAAGGCCCAGCTACGACAACCGACAGGCTACTTCAAGATCGGCGACTATCCGCAGTTCAGGGACAGAGGCAGGGCGATGGACATGTCACCAGCAACCCGGCCCGCTGCGATGCGCAGGGCTATTTCTGTTACGAGCCCGAAGAGGCGAGTTCCCTCACCGGAACGAGCAGCGGCAGGCCGACTGGCGGAGGCGCGACCCAGGCAGATAAAGTGGCAACGCGATGCCGCTCCTTTGCGACAATCCGGCGAACAGCCTGACGGAAGACCGCGAATGAGTCAGGGGCAACAGTACCTTCAAGACCCGCGCGACCTGAGCCGACGACCTCATCGGTGTGCCGTCCTATCATCGATCCTTCCTTCCCTTCCCCGCTGTCAGTCGCTCATTGACCTCCAGCGTGGTGATGTACCCGAATCGGTACTGGAGCGCGGCACTGATCGAGCTCGCCGGGCGGTACGTACAGCTGGCTTCGGCCGAAGGGTTGGACCGCATCGCGCTGGCCTATGGTTGGCTCGCCGGCCACCCGGAAGTGAGGTCAGTTCTCAGCGGGCCAGGCTCAATGGCGCATTGGGAGGCGGCGCTCGAGGGCTGCGCGACGGTGCTCGCGCCGGCGCTGCGCAAACAAATCGATGATCTCCACCGCGCCTTCCTGGGCACCGATGCGAGCTACACGCGGTGATCGACGTTTCGGCCGCGCTCGTGCAGCTCGAGGCGGAACCCTACTTCTGCACGTGCTTGGGATCCATCCAAAGCACCTCCCAGTGGTGCCCATCAGGATCGTAAAAGCTCCAAGCGTACATGAAGCCGTGGTCCTGCGGATCCATCGCGTGGCGCCCTCCCGCCTCGACCGCCTTCTTCACCATCGAGTCGACCTCCGCGCGGTTCTCGCAGGAGAGCGCCAGGAGCACCTCGGTGTGAGTGCCGGTGTCGCAGATCTCCCGCTTGGTGAAAGTCTTGAAGAACTTCTCGGTGATCAGCATCGAATAGATGGTGTCGCTGATCACCATGCAGGCGGCGTTGTCGTCGGTGAACTGCGGATTGAACTCGAAGCCCAGCTTGCTGAAGAACGCCTTGGAGCGACTCAAGTCACAGACCGGCAGGTTGACGAAGATGTTTCGTTGGTAGGCCATGTCGATCTCCTATTTGAGCCGCTGGGGACAGGTGAACATCCAGGAGATTCCAAAGCGATCCCTGAGTGCGCCGAACTTATCGCCCCAGAAGGCATCGTGGATCGCCGTTTCCACCGCGCCACCTTGAGACAGCGCATCGAAAGCGCGCGCCATTTCGCCAGCGTCGTCGAAGTTCACCGTCATGCCCTACCGACTCCCCAACCTTCAGAAACTCATCGCCGACGCTTGATCAAGGGATATCCAGCTCTCTCGGCAGTTGAAAAAGGGGGAACAGGCTGGCCGTGTCCAGGAAGGAGGTCCATCCGGCGATCCGGTCGCCGGACCACTCCAGCGCAATCAGGGCCCACGGCTGCAGCCGCTTCCCGTCTTTGGACGGTTTGTACTGACCGAAGGCCGGCAGCCCGTTGGCCTGAGTGGGCACCAGCCGCGAACCCCTGCAGGCGGCGCCTCGACCCAGAAGCCAACTACCCACGGCCTCCGGACCCCGCAGCCAGAGCGCATAGGGCGGCATAGAGAAGCGAGCATCTTCGCGCAACAGAGAGGTCAGGGCCTGCACGTCATACCGCTCGAACGCCTCGACATATTGCTTGAGCAGCGCCGACTGGGCAGGGGTGAGCTCACCGTTTTGCTCTCCCAGCTCCTTCTCCGCGAGGGTGGCGCGGGCGCGCTGGAGGGCGCTGTTCACCGCCGCGACGGAGCTCTCCAGGCTCTCCGCCACCTCCGCGGCCGACCAGCCCAGAACCTCGGTCAAAAGGAGCACCGCGCGCTGCTTGGGGGGTAGATGCTGGAGGGCGGCCACAAAGGCCAACCGGATGCTCTGCCGCAGCACCGCGTGCTCCGCCGGATCCGCGTCGGCCGGAATGGACCGCGCATCCGGTACCGGCTCCAGCCAATGCGACCGGGGCTCCTCGATCAGGGGATCCACCACCGTGCCCGCCGGCCCCACTTCGATGGTCCGGACGCGCCGGCTCTCCTGGCTCAGCGCATCCAGACAGACATTGGTGGCAATCCGGTAGAGCCAGGTCTTCACCGAAGCGCGACCATCGAAGCGGTCCAGGCTCTTCCAGGCCCGCAGCATGGTGTCTTGCACGGCGTCGTCGGCCTCCATCGACGAGCCGAGCATTCGATAACAATGGCCGGTCAGAGCGGCCCGGTGCTGCTCGAGGTCAGTGGCAGAGATCATGCGAGCTCTCTACCATGCCGCCCCTGCCGCGGGAGGGGGTCGTGGACCGGGCCTTGCCGATGCCGGCTCACGTGTGGCAAAGGCACCTTGCATGGCACGCCCGCAAACGACGCCCGCAACCGAGCACCCTGAAGGCCGTCCCACGAGTCGCCATTTCGATTGTCGCCACAATGCGCAGGGCGAGGAGTTGGTGGAGGCCTATGTCGACGGGATGGCCCTGCTCCGCCTGGCCCTGGTGAACAAGGGGACCGCCTTCTCTCTCGAGGAGCGGCAGCGGCTTTTCCTGGACGGCCTCTTGCCGCCCGCAATCAACACGCTGGAACAACAGGTCGAGCGGAACTACCTCGCCTATCAGAAGCTGCAGTCGCCGCTGGCGAAGTACCAGTTTCTGAGACAACTCCAAGAAAGGTCGGAGGTGCTGTTTTACGCCATCCTGACCAAGCACATCTCGGAGATGCTGCCGATCGTCTACACCCCTACCGTGGGCGAGGCGGTGCAGCAGTTTAGCTCTATCTACCAGGCGCCGCGCGGGCTGACCGTTTCCAAGCCCAACGTGGACCACCTTCCCTCTATCTTGAAACATTTCCCGCTCAATGACGTGCGGATGATCGTCGCCACCGACTCGTCGGCAATCCTGGGGATCGGCGATCAGGGCTATGGCGGTCTGGCCATCCCCATCGGAAAGCTGGCGCTCTACACCGCGGGCGGTGGCGTCTCGCCGATGCACACCATGCCGGTGGCGCTCGACGTGGGAACCGAGCGCGCCGAGCTGCTCAAGGATCCCTTCTACCTGGGGATGCGCGAGAACCGGCTCAAGGGTCCCGCCTACTTCGAGTTCACCGACCGGTTCGTGGAGGCGGTCAAGGAGCGTTGGCCTTTCGCGATCATCCAGTGGGAGGACCTCTCCAAAGACGCCGCCTTCGCGGTGTTGGAGCGGTACCGCAAGGTAGTTCCGTCGTTCAATGACGACATCCAGGGGACCGGCGCGGTGGCGCTGGCCGGCGTGATCCAGGCCTGCCGGGCCAAGGGAGAGCGGCTGCGCGACCAGCGGATCGCCATCCTGGGAGCGGGAGCCGGCGGAGCCGGGGTGGCCTGGGCCATGGTCCAGGGACTGGTTCGCGACGGCCTCGGCTTGGAGCAGGCGCACGCCCAGGTGATGGTGCTCGACTCCAAGGGACTGCTCACCACCGCCCGCGAGATGGAGGAGTACAAGCGGGTCTACGCCCAGCCCGCGGAAGCGGTCGCGGCCTGGAGCGCCAGAGGCGGCGTGCCCAATCTGCTGGAGACCCTGCGCGGAGCCAAGACGGCCGTGCTGCTCGGTCTCTCCGGCGTCCCGGGCTCATTCGATCGGGCGGTGGTCGAGGCGGTGGCGCAGAACGCCGAGCGGCCGATCATCTTCCCACTCTCCAATCCGACGATGAACTGCGAGGCGACGCCCCAAGAGATCCTGTCTTGGTCCGGCGGCCGGGCGATGGTTTCGGCGGGCAGCCCGTTCGACGATGTAGAGCTAGACGGAAGGCGCTACGCGATCGCCCAGGGAAACAACGCCTTCATCTTCCCGGGTCTGGGTTTCGGCTCGATCCTGGCCGGCGCACGCGAGATTGCCGACGCGATGGTGCTGGAGGCCTCCTACGCCCTCTCCGACTACACGCAGGCGAAGCACGGGGGTGGCCGAATCTATCCGCCGGTGAACGAGCTCTCCGAGGTCTCGATCGAGGTCGCGGCGCGGGTGCTTGAGCGCGCCCACGTCGATGGCGTGGCGACCTTGCCCAAGCCCAGGGACCCGCTGGACTGGGTGCGCAACAGCTTCTGGCGGCCGCACTACGTGCCGGTGGTTCGCGGCCAGCAGCCGGCCAGTGAGATGCCGGAGCTTTAGCTCCGCGACCAGAACCACGATGCGGTGAAACCTCTGCCCAAGTCGTGCGTATCCCCCACGTTGACCCCGTCGGGGGAGCGCAAAAACCTGGTCCGGCCTCTAGATTCGCGCATCTGGATCCAACATCCACCGAGATCAGGCTCGGCCCACGCGGAGGCCCCGGTCACACCGCGCGCACCCAGCCACTCCTGACCGCGCCCGCGGCGCAAATGACCTACGGCGCCAGGTGCCGCACCACCTCCAGCGCCTCGTTCACGTGCCGCTGAACCCGCAGCATAAAGTCGAATCGATGCCGCACGATGCCCTCGCGGTCGACGATCAGCGTCACCCGTCCATCCATCAGCCCCAGGACCTGCTTGGGAATTCCGATCAGCCCGCGGACTTTCCCGCCCTGGTCGGCCAACAGGGTGAACCGCAGCCCATGCTTGTCGGCAAACTGCCGATGGCTGGCGACGCTGTCAGACGAGACGCCCACCACCGTGGCTCCCGCGGCGGCGAAGTCCGCATTGGCATCCCGGAAGCCGCAGGCCTGCGTCGTGCAGCCGGGCGTCTCATCGCGGGGGTAGAAGTAGAGCACAATTGGGCCTCGCCCCAGCAACGACTCGAAGCGAACGGTCTGACCGTCTTGATCCGGCAACTCGAAGGGTGGAACGCGGTCGCCTACCTGGATGCCGATCATCGCTGTTCACTACTCAGCGCCCCCCGTGGTGCGCTACGAAACTTGAGCCCGCGCGCCCAACCCGCATCGCGCCCCCAGGTCGCAGCTGGCGCGGGTTAAGCTCCCCAGGCCCCTGCCGCGCTAGACAGACCTAGGCGGGGTTGCCCTGGTAGGCCGCCTGCAGCTGCACGATGTCGATCTTGGACATCTTCATCATGGCCTGCATCACCCTGCCGGACCGTTCGGGGTCCTTGCCGGACATCAGCTCCATCAGCTGTTTGGGTACGACCTGCCAGGAGAGGCCGAATTTGTCCTTCAGCCATCCGCATTGAGACGGGCTGCCTCCTCCCGCGATCAATCCGTTCCAGAAATGGTCCACCTCCGCCTGATCCTCGCAGGTGACGAAGAGGGAGATCGCCTCGGTAAACTTGAAGTGAGGTCCCGCATTGAGCGCGATCATCTCCTGCCCGTCGAGCACGAAGCCCACCGTCATCACCGAGCCCTTCGGGCCGGGGCCCGCTTCGCCGTAGCGCGATACATCGGTGACCTTGGAGTTCTTGAACAACGACACATAGAGGCTCACCGCCTGCTCCGCCTCTTTATCGAACCATAAGAACGTGCGGATTTTCTGCGTCTTGGTCATGATCTTCTCCTTTGCACATAGATGCTTCAGACGTCACAAAATCATCGGTCCGCTGCTCGCCCGCTGCTCATTGGTGCGATCCGGCCCGTTTCGGATTGACTCCGAGAGTGAACGCTCTATGACACCGTCGCCTACCGACCAACCAAGAGGTGCGCTATGCGCCAGTGGACCTTCCTCCTAGCGACGGCTCTTTTCCTTCTCACCTCTTGCAGCGAATCGGAGGACTGCCCGGAAACTGTCACCGAACAGGAGAGCTCGGGACACTTCGATATCATCTCCGGCTCCAACGAGGTCACCGCAGCTGGGCCGGTGGTGAGCTTTAGCGGCGGACCCACCTCGGGTTCGGCGCCACTCAAGGTCTTCTTGGACGGCACCCGCTCCAAGCCGCAGGCGGGCGATGGCTCCTGGATCTCCGCCTGCCGTATCACCTACGGCGACGGCGCCAGCACCACCAACTGCTACGGCGAGCACACCTATGCCGCGGGCAGCTACACCGCGACCTTCACCGCCACCGACAATCTGGGCCGCTCCAACTCGGCGCAGGTGGCGATCACCT
>JBGTHI010000233.1:0-4156 GCA_041746295.1 Myxococcaceae bacterium | reverse complement strand
AGCGGAGGCGCAGCATCGGTCGGATCCGTGCTTCCGGCCGTGGGGGCCGTGGCCGGCGCCGCCGGGGGCATTACGTCGGCGAGGCTGGTCGCCTGCACCATGCCGTCGTGGTAAATCACGCCTTCTTGAGTGATGGAGGCATCGCGGTAGAGCCCCATCTTCAGATAGTTGACGTCGTTGGAGTACTGTGTCGCCACGTAACGCTTCGGGAGCTCTAGCTTTCCGTTGTGGTACAGCTCGACGAAGCCGACCGAGGCACTGGGCGACCACTTCACGTGAAGCACGAAATCGTGCCAGTGCCCCTTGTTGATCGGCGCGGTCCAGATCACCTTTCCATTGAGCCCGCCGACGCGGAGGCGGATCTGGCTGCCGAGGACGTAGAACTCAAGGGGAGGAGAGCCGCCACCCTTCTCTTGGTGCCACTGGACGAAGAGTTGCCACTTGTTGACGGTGGGGAAGTTGCCGGGGAACAGGGTGTTCCACTTATAGAAGTACTCGGAACCGGTGACCTCTTTGGTGTCCGCCACCAGCTCGTTTCGGTTGCCGCTGGCGCCGATCGGGTTGTCCCCTTGTCGGACCACAAACTTGGCCGCAAATCTTCCCTGGCGGGTGGGGTCGCTTACAACGCCAATCCGATCCGACGAGACCACTTGCTGTACCCACCACTGCTTGAGCGAACCCGTCTCGAAGTCGCCTTTCCAGACGGTGCCTGCGTATGTGATTGAACTCGCAAGGACACTCAGCAGGAGCGGCAAACCCAGCATTGTACGTTTCGGCAAATCGCGCCCTTTCGGCTGATGATGAGGGTACCAAGACAGCTCTCGCGGCAGATATCTTCCCGCGATGTGGGGAATTGTCTTCCAGTCAAACAATCTGACGAGCCCTCAACTGGTTGGCTGCTCGCCGGCCTCCGAATAAGCGCGCTGTCCTACACTTTGGCCTTTGGCCCGCAGCCGGTCTCTTGATTTGACTCACCCATTGAAGGGATACCGCATGGGGCTGACAGTCTCGGCGGAATCCCGGCGAGGGGCAGCTGTTCTCCGGGCGGAGAGCTGCCGGCAGCTCAGGAGGCGTGCAAATGGGCGTGGATGCGCTGACGTTCTACAGAATGGCTCGTAAATGCCGGGATCTCGGCCTTCCCTTGGTCTCGGCGGTCATCCGCAAGACCTCCTACTACCTGCACTCCTGTTACATCCCGGAGGACGCCGAGATTGGTCGCGGCACCGTGATCGGCTACGGAGGCTTGGGCGTGGTGATCCATAAAGAGGCGAAGATCGGCCGCCATTGCCTCATCTCTCAGCAAGTCACCGTGGGCGGGCGCTCAGGGCGGCCAGGGGCGCCGGTGATCGGCGACTTTGTTCGGATCGGCGCCGGCGCCAAGATCCTCGGAGCGGTCCGGATCGGGAACTTCGCGGTGATCGGTGCGAACGCGGTGGTGGTGAAGGACGTTCGCGAAGGGGCGGTGGTCGCCGGCGTTCCCGCGATCGAGCTTCGCGTCGACCCCAGCCCGGGCGAGACCATCCTGCGTGAGCTGGGCGATCATGTGGACGAGCAGCTCAAGCAGGATCTGGAGGCGGAGCTGCACCGGCAGGCACCGCCGGAAGATCCCGCCGACCTGGTCCACTAGGCTAGGCGAATCGATCCATGCGCGTGCTCTTGGTCGGAGATTATCCGCCTCCGGCTGGCGGGATCTCGACTCACGTCCAGCAGCTTCACCGGCTGCTGCAATCGAGGGGGCTCGAGTCGCGGGTCCTCGACATCGGGAAGGGCTCCGCTCGCGAGCCCGGCGTCACCCCCGCCCATAAATTTGCTGTCTATGTAACCCGGCTGGCCGGACACGCCGCCAAGGGCGACCTGATCCATCTTCACACCAGCGGGAACAACCGGAAGGCCTGGGCGGTCGCCGGCTCCTGCGCATGGATGTTGCCCCGCCTCGGGCCCCGAGTGCTGACGGTGCACTCGGGACTGATGCCGCCCGCGGTCCGGGAGGATCGCCAGCTGCGGCTCGTGGCCCAACTGGCCGCCCGGAGCTTCGATGCGTTGGTCGCGGTCTCCCCCGCGATTGAGGAGGCGCTGCGCGGTCTGGGCGTCGCGGCAAGGCGGATCCACGTCCATCCCGCCTTCATCGCCTCGGCGGTGGTGCCGGGCAAGCCGCCCGCCGCACTGAAGCGGGCTCGCGAGCGCCGCAAGACGCTGATCGCAATGGCTCACCATCCCTCTCCCGTCTACGGGCGTGCGCTGATGTTCGAGGCTTTGAAAGTCTTACAGACCCGGCTGCCGGGAGCGGGGCTCTGCCTCTTTGGCCCCGGAACCTCAGACCCGGCGTTTCAAGCGGCTGCGCGCGCGGCGGGCGTGGAGTCATTGCTCGAGCCCCTGGGCGAGCTCGATCACGGACAGGTTCTGGCGGTGCTCGAGGCTTGCGACCTGTTCGTCCGACCCACCCTGGCCGACGGGGACTCGATCTCCGTCCGCGAGGCGCTGGCGCTGGGACTGCCGACCGTTGCCAGCGACGCCGCTCAACGTCCGCCGAACGTGACGACCTACCGAAGTGGCGATAGGGAGGATCTGGTCAACGCGATCCTGGCTGCCGCCTGTCAGGGGCGGTCCAAGAGAAGCGGTTCGCAGGCTTCGCAAGAGAACCAAGATACGGGCGATGCGATGGTTCGCCTCTACCAACAGCTCACACATGGAAAAGGATAGCCGATGAAGAAGTCTGGAAAGGGTTCGAAGCTGCCCGAGACGCTGAAGGGGCGCGACCTGGTGGTCTTCTCCAACGATTGGGACGGTGACCCGCTCTCAAAGACCCACATCATGCGGATCCTGGCCAAGGACAACCGGATCCTCTGGGTCAACAGCATTGGAAATCGCGCTCCAAAGGCCAACACCCACGACCTGAAGCGGATCCTCAAGAAGCTCTCGACCTTCACCGAGGGAATTCGCGAGGTGGAGGCGAACCTCTTCGTCCTGGCGCCTTTGGCGATCCCGTTCTACGGCTCCGCGCAGGTTCGCAGCGCCAACCGCGTGCTGCTGCGGCTGCAGATCCTCCGCGCGATGCGGCAGCTCAAGTTCAAAGATGTGATCTCCTGGTCCTTCCTCCCGGCCTCGGCCCCTGTTTCGGGCACGCTGGGCGAGAAGCTGGTGGTCTACCACTGCGTCGACGAGTTCTCCGCCTTCGCCGACACCAACGGGGAGCACATTGCCGACCTCGAGCATCAGCTGCTTCAAAAGGCGGATCTGGTGATTACCTCGGCGGAGCGGTTGCGCGAGAACAAGGCGAAGGTGAATCTCAGCACAGTGCTGGTGCGGCACGGCGTGGACTTCAACCACTTCGTGAAAGCCTGCGATCCCGCGACGGGGGTGCCTTCGGAGCTGGCGGCCTTGCCCAAGCCGGTGATCGGCTTCTTCGGGCTGGTGGCCGAGTGGCTCGACTTCGACGCGCTGGTCGCCTGCGCCAAGGCCCATCCCGAGGGGTCGATCGCCCTGATCGGCAAGGTAGCCTTCGATGCCGACATCTCTCCGCTCAAGGCGCTTCCGAACGTCCATTTCCTGGGCCGCAAGCCCTATGCGGACCTCCCCGGCTACTGCAAAGGCTTCGACGTCGGAATCCTTCCGTTCAAGCTGAACGAGCTGACGCTCAACTCCAATCCGCTCAAGGTGCGCGAGTACCTCGCGGCGGGCCTGCCCTGCGTGGCCACGCAGCTGCCGGAGGTCGAGAAGGTCGGCCTCTGTGTTCTCGCCAAGACCCCGGCCGAGTACGTCAAAGCGGTGGATCAATGCCTGGCCGATCCAGGACCCAAGCGCGAGCGGGCGGACCGGATCTTCCACGAGAGCTGGAACGCACGGGTCGAGGAGATCCGCGGCTACGTCGCCGAGGCTTGGGTGCGCAAGTACGGCGCTCAGACCGAGGCGGCCTAGAAGTTGTTGCCCACCCCCGGCCGCTGGCAGACTCACCTCGTGGGGAAAACGGGACAGGCCAGTCGGCTGATGGCGGTACTGCTGGCGCTGGGGGTGGCTCTTCCCTCGGCTGCCGCGCCCAAGAAGGCCCCGGCCTCTAGAAAGCCGGTGAAGCGTGCGGTACCGTTGGCCGTGCGCAAGCCTGCCAAACCGCCCAAAGCGGTCAAGCCGGCTCCGGCTCCGGTTCCGACTCCAAAGGACG
>JBGTHI010000232.1:0-1937 GCA_041746295.1 Myxococcaceae bacterium | reverse complement strand
GAAGACGTCGAAGAAGAGGGCGTCGACGGAGGGCGGCTCGGCCGCTAGGTTTTCCGTTTCGGGGTGAGGGCTCACGCTCACGGCTCTCGGTCGAGCTCGAAGGGCCGCTCCAGGAGCTCGGGCCAGCCGTAAGGGCAATGCGCCGGAAATTGTCGTTCGGATAGCCTGGTCTCCAGCGCCGCCGCCGCGCGCGCGCCCGCGTAGGATCTCGAGAGAGCTTCGTCTCGACGCGGCTTCAGGCCAGGACTCTCCTCAATCAATTCGAGGTAACGCCGTCTTTGCTCCCTGATGGAATACATCCAGCTCGAGCTTCGCAACTCAGGCTGCTGATCCCATTTCAACATGTGCATCACGAGAATTCGCAAGGCGCTTCTCAGCTTGGCGAACTCGTTCCTGGCCAAGGCCTCCAGCTCCTCGGCGATGCGAGCCGCGTCGATCTCATCGAGCCGGCCGGCCTGTAGCACCGCCACCTGGTCCTGCAACCACATAAGGAGGTCGTCCTCGAACCGCGCTCGGACCCTAAGGTTCGCGGGCGGAGCGTTCCGTCTTGCAAGCGTTCGGCCCATGGCCCCCTCCACGCTCATCAAACCTCGAAGGGGCGATCGAGAACGTCGACCCACGTGTATGGGCATTCCTCCGGGAACTCGCTTACGTGAAGGTGCGTCTCCAGCGCCGCCCAGTCGCGAGCGCTCTCGTAGGCGTCCGCAAGGGCCTCGTCACGTTGCAGTATCAAGCCGGGGCTCTTCGACATCAGCTTGGCGTAACGCCGCCGCTGCTCCTCGATCGACCATGACCAGGTCGCCGTGCGGAACTCGGGCTGCTGATCCCATTTCAACATGTTCATGACGAGCACGCGCAGCCCGGTCCAAAGCTGCCAATACAATCCTTTTGCAACGTCGCTGAGTTCCTCGGCGACGTTCTCACTGTCGACTTCGCCGACGCGCCCTTCCCGGAGCAGGGCCACCTGCTCGTTAGCCCAGGTATAAAGGTCGTCCTCATAGCGGGTGCCCGGCGTCGTCTTTACGATCCCCGATCTCGTCAGAGTCTCGCCCATGAGAGCCTCCTCATCGAACCGCGCCGTCGAACTCGAACGGACGTTGGAGGATGTCGTCCCACCCATAAGGGCACGTGCCCGGGAAGGTGGAGCGCGGCAGGTTCGTCTCGGTCGAGGCCTCCAGCCGAGCCAGGGAGTAGGCGCGGGCCAGCGCCTGCGCGCGCTTCGGTTTCAGGCCTGGATTGTCCGCGAGCACGTGGCTGTAATGCTGGCGTTGCACCGAGATGGTGTTGTCCCAGATCCGCGTGCGGCGCTCAGGCTGCTGGTCCCATTTCAGCATGTGAGTGAGAAGGACGACGAGGGCGCTCTCGAGCTTCGCGTACTCGCTCTTGCCCACGTCAAGGAGTTCCTCGGCGATATTATCCCGGTCGAGCTCGTGCAAACGCCCGGCATTCAATAGAGCGACCTGCTCGTGAACCCACGTGTATAGATCGTCCTCGTAGCGCGTGCCCGCCGTCCCGGGATGACGCGGCCTCGTCAGCGCCTCGCCCATCTGGCTCTCCTCGCCCCGCCTCCGCCTTCACGTCAGCGCGACGTTGACCGAGCTCTCCGGCAGCTCCTTGCCGAAGCTGCGCTGGTAGAATTCCGCCACCAGCGCGCGCTCGAGCTCGTCGCACTTGTTGAGGAAGGTCACCCGAAAGGCGAAGCCGACGTCGCTGAAAATCGCCGCGTTCTCGGCCCAGGTGATCACCGTGCGGGGCGACATCACGGTCGAGAGGTCGCCGTTGATGAAGGCGTTGCGGGTCAGATCGGCGACACGCACCATCTTGTTCACGATCTCGCGCCCCTCGGGGGTGCGGTAATGCTGGGCCTTCGAGAGCACGATGTCGACCTCGACGTCGTGCGGCAGGTAATTCAGCGTGGTGACGATCGACCAGCGGTC
>JBGTHI010000231.1:0-3374 GCA_041746295.1 Myxococcaceae bacterium | reverse complement strand
GCCGACAGCCTGGATGAAGCGCTGGCCTTCGCCGAAGCCTTCGCCGCCGAACATGTGATGTTGGCGCTCCGAGACGCAATCGAGATCCTGCCCCGGGTACGCTGCGCTGGGACCATCTTTACCAGCGAGACCGCTTCGGTGGCGTTTGGCGACTACCTGACCGGATCCAATCACGTGCTCCCCACCATGGGGCTGGCGCGGGCCTACTCCGGCCTCTCGGTGCAGGATTTCATCCGCTGGAGCTCCTACCAGCACGTCACCCGGGAGGCGGCGGCGCGGATGGCCGAGGATGTAGGCGCCTTCGCTGAATCGGAGGGGCTCTACGCCCATGCAGCGGCGGCGCGGGCCTGGAGCGGGCGATGATCAAAGAGCACATCCGCGCGATGAGCGCGTACAAGCCGCCCCTCGAAGCCCGCTCCCAGAAGTTCCTGCTCTGTGACTTCAACGAGCGGATCGACCCGGTAGGTGCGCCGGTCAAGGAGGCGCTCAAGGCCTATCTCGATCGGGACGCCCTCCAGCTCTATCCCTCGTATGGCGACATCGTCGCGAAGATCGCTCGCTACGCCGAGCTCCCTGCCGAGCAGGTGATGATCACCAACGGCTCCGACCACGGTATCGAGCTTATTGTCCGGGCCACCTGCTCCGCAGGGGACGAGGCGGTCATCCCGCAGCCCAGCTTCGCGATGTACCGCCAAGTGGCGCATGCCGAGGCACTGAAGTGGGTCACACCGCTCTACGACGCTCAAGGAGGCTTTCCGCTCGAGGAGACGCTCCAGGCGATCACCCCGCGAACGCGCCTGGTGGTGGTCGGCAATCCCAACAATCCCACCGGGACCGCCGTCGGCGAAGCGGCGCTGCTGAAGATCGCCGAGCGGGCGACCGACGCGGCGGTTCTCGTCGACGAGTGTTACTTCGAATACACGCGGATCACGGTCAAGGATGCGCTGGACCGTCTCCCCAACCTCTTCATCACCCGGACCTTCTCCAAGACCTGGGGCCTGGCCGCGCTGCGCATCGGCTACATCCTCAGCCACGCCCGGAACATCGAAGACCTACTTAAAATTAGGGGCCCCTACGACATCAATACGTTGTCGGTGGTCGCTGCGGGGGCCGCGCTGGACCATCCGCAGTACATGCTCAACTACGTGGACGAGGTGATGACCGTCTCCAAGCCGCGCTTCCTGTCCTTCCTCCAGGAAGCAGGCATTCGCCATTGGCCGGGCGCGGCCAACTTCATCCTCACCTTCCCGGACCGGCCCGAGCGGCTCCTCCAGGGGTTGGAGGCGGACGGGATCCTGGTTCGCCCTCAGCGGGGCCCGGGGATCGAGGGTGCCCTCCGAATGTCCCTGGGGCGTCTCCCGGATGCCGAGCGGCTGATCACCAGTCTCAAGCGGCTCGTGTGAGCTCCTCGGGCACGAGCCACTCGTCCGGATCCACCGGTCTGGCGCCGTTGAAGAGATAGACCGAGAGGTTGCGGGAAGATCGCTCGTCGAGACCGGCGCGGTGGAGGGGCGGCAGCCCGTCGGCGAAAAAGCTTTCTCCCCGGCCGGTGATGATTCCGATCTTCACCCCCGCCTGGGCGTACTGGACAAACCTCTCCGCGATCCGGGGATCCAGCTCGTGCTCTGCGGAGGTCTCTCCCCGGTTCAAAGTCTTGTCGAAATCGGCGGCGATTGCCTTGGGAAAGGTTCCGCCCGCATCGAGCCAGTCCAGGATCTCCACTACCCCGTCGGGGCCGCAATCGCCCAGGTTGACCACCTCTGGGCTCGCAGCTGGCTCTGCGCCCACATTGAACGACCGGGCATCCCGCAGCATCTCCCGGTCGTTGCCCGCGGGGCCGGCACTGTCCCCGAATTTGAAGATCTCGGAGGCTGGAAGCCCTACCGCGTCGGCGAACTGGTCGAGCGCGCGCCCCTTGTTGGAGCTGGCCTGGTGGATCAAGATCAGGCTTCCGCTGTCGACCGCGGTCAGCGGCAGCCGTTCGCGGGCCATTGCCTGCTGCAGTGGCCCCACTGCCTGGTGCCGCTGTTCGTCGGAGAGACCGCAGAGCGCGTACTGGAAGCAGTCTCCCCGGAAGCACTCCTTGAGCACCGCATGCTGCTCGACATCGTCATCGTCGGCGATCCGATGGGGAAGAAAGGCGTAGCGGCTGCCGAGCTCGCGGAGCAGCGACTCTACCGCCCGCTGGTTCGCGCCGTCGATCGGGTCTCCCTTCGCCGCCGAGATCTCTTCCGGACCGGGCGGAGCGGTCTGGCGAATGCTAGGAAGCTCGGAAACTTGAGTTGACATCGGGCCCCGGAAGGAACCGACGATTATCGACCTCCGCGCGCGATGAGTTGCCCCTCTTCTTGGCCCTCGAGGCGGGCGGTCCCCGCTCCCGGCTGGGTGGTATCTGGGACCCAGCGCAGCCCGGGCTCGCCCGCCCGCTGTAGCAGCTCGTCCGGCGACAGCGAGTTCCCCGGCGCCCAGAGAACTTGAAGGAAACGGCCCGCCTCGGGGCTCTCCCACCAGGTGAGGCCAAAGCGCCGCTTGAGCTGCGAGCGAAGCTGCAGGGTGACCAGCGTGGACCGGAGCCGGTCCGCCGAGCCGTAGAGGTTGTCCTGGCCACTCATCGCCCGAGCCTCGTCGTCCGAGGTAAAGGGAATCCCCAGCGCGCGTCCCATCCGCTCCCGGTAGAGCCCGCGGGCCTGGGTAAGGGTGGGCGCGGCCAGCCTCCGGAGCTCGAGCTCGAAGAGAAACCGCCCCGCCGCTTGGCGGAGCCGGTACAGCCGAAGAGGGGTCACCAACGACGCCGCCCCGGAGGTCCGCTCCGCCGGCAATCCCGCTGCTCGCTCCAACCAGAGCGGCTCCTCGGTAAGCTCTCCGAAGAGCGCCGCAAAGCCCTCCTCGAGAGAGGGCTCTCCCAGACGGCTCAGCTCGAAGCGGGGCTCGCGAATACTGATCGCCCGCAAGGCGTGACCGACCTCATGAAGGATGGCCGCCTGACCCGCGGCGCCGCCTAGCGGCCAGAGAGAGACCCGCACGTCAATGGGGGGGAGCACGGCGAGAGCCAGGGGGGCGTGACGCGCTTTTACGGTGCGCACGTCCCAGCGGACCCCGCGGACCCGGGAGAGCTCGATACCCAAGCCACGCGCCACCGCCTCTGCACGGGAGATCGCCAACGCACCGGGAAACTC
This sequence comes from Myxococcaceae bacterium, assembly GCA_041746295.1. GTDB lineage: Bacteria > Myxococcota > Myxococcia > Myxococcales > Myxococcaceae > JBGTHI01. The sequence goes on along the minus strand of JBGTHI010000231.1, from coordinate 198 downwards.
GGATTCCTCGCCTCGGCTACGAAACAGGAAGGGGAGATCGGCCGCCCGGACGTTCTGCCGGCCGGTCTTCAGCTCCCGCCGTGCGAGCGCTTCCAGCTCCTTGAGGTAGTCCTTCTCCGTCGCCTGCAGTGTGGACTCCGCCAGGGCGGCGAGCCGGTCGAAGGCGGCTTGGCGCAGCTCCGCGCCGAAGCTCTCCAT
>JBGTHI010000230.1:0-7897 GCA_041746295.1 Myxococcaceae bacterium | reverse complement strand
GGGCGTCGAGTAGAGCGTCGGCCCGGAGGAGAGCTCGACAGCGATGTCAGAGAGATCCTCGATCTCGGAGACCTCCTCGATCAGATCCCCGTCCGCACCGTCGACCGAGACCGCTACGGGCACGGACGAACCTTCGCTCTGCGTCTTGGCCACGGAGCTGCCTTTCAGGGGGCGGATTGAAGCCCCCAACCTCGGACAGGACATCCCATGATCGGGCCCGCCTTAGACCCCTGTCAACGTTTCGGCGGGTGGTTACACACTGTGGGCCAAGGTGCTGGCAACCGTCAGCGAGGCCCCCTCGCCCCTTTCCCACGCCGCATCTCGATCAATCGCAGCTCCTGCTGCGCCTCCAGATGCCTAGGATTCAGCCGCACAGCATCGCGACAGAGGCGTTCCGCGCGGTCGACCTCCCCCTCCATCTTCGCGATCACCCCGAGCTGGTAGGCGGCGCGATCACACGATGGGTCTCCCTTTAGCGCGGAAGCGATCAGTGCCTTCGCCCGATCCGACTCCGACTTGCGCGACAAGTCGAGATAGAGGGCCCATCCCTGAGCCGCCAGATAGAGCGGCTTGGGATCCAGGCCGTGCGCCCGTTCGTAGAGCGCCTCCGCCGCGGTGAGATCCTTGCGGCGCAGCGCCAGCTCCGCCTGACGAAACAGCTCCGCCGCTTGAGCCGGGACGCCGCCGTCCAAGAGGGCCTTCGCCTTGCGCTCCGCCTCGCTGAGCGTATCCAGATAAGCCACCCGCCGGGCCTCGTCGCACAGAACCTCCTGTGCCCCGCGCAGCTGCTCAAAGATGGCGTTAAGCTTGCTCGACAGATGGGCGAGCGAGGGTGGAAGCCGGTCGGGGTGGAACTGCTTCACCAGGGTCAAAAAGGCGGCTTTGGCCGCGTCACGCCCCGCGCCCCGCGCAAGGTCCAGCACCTCGAAGTGGTCCTGGGTGTTCCCGAGCTTCTGGAATCTACGCTCGATCTGCTCGGCCAGCTCTGCCTCCGCCGGATCGGTCGGGGCGGGTGTAGGGGAAGCCGGTTCGGCTCGAAACGGCTCGAACCTTCCCAGGTTCTCCATCCCGCGCCGAAGCAGGCGGAGGCGACGGAGGCGCGCTTCCTCAGCGGGATCGTTCGGGTCCTTGGAGTCGGGGGCCATCAGCTCAAGCCCTCCGTCAGGCCCAGGTTTCTCAGCAGCGAGTCACCGGCGATCAGGACAAAGGGCTCCGCGGGCGGCAAGATCCCTTCTTCGAAGCGCGCGCTCTGCGCGCTCGCCACCACCGCGCTCAGCCTCGCGAGCCATTGGAGCTGGAGGAGCGCTTCGGGCTCCTCCCGGATCTCGAGCCGCGTCAGCAGCTCAGGGTCGGGCCGCTCCAGCTCTCCGGCCGCCCAGAGCGCATCGAGCTGCGGCAGCGGCATGCGCCCGGCCTGCAGCAACGCTTGCCCCAGGCTCCGATAGCCCCACCCGAGCTCGGCGCCGACCACTTCTCCGTTGCGCCAGAAGATCCGGGACCGCGCCCTTCCCGCTTGAAGCGTGAGGCTACCGGTCGCGCGCTCTCGATAAGCCGCGATCACACCCTGCTCCGGCGACGAATGCGCATCCACGGAGGGTCGAGTCTCTCCCGGTCGGCGCCTGCCTACAACTTCTGAATCTGCCGGAGCGCCTCGTAGGTCGCGATGCCAACCGCGGTGGAAAGGTTCAGGCTCCTGCGATTTTCCAGCATTGGGAGATGTGCGGTGCCCCCAAGCTCCTCCGCGGGCGCGAGAATCTCCGGCTGCAATCCCCGCGTCTCCGAGCCGAAGACCAGGTGGTCTCCTTCCTCGAAGCGGTGCGCGTAGATCGAACGCTCGGCCCGCGCCGAGAAGAGGAGCCGACGAGCGGCCGGAAAGACCGCCACGTAGTCGGCGTAGGACGGACAGAGCTTCACGAACACCTTGTCCCAGTAGTCGAGCCCCGCCCGTTTGAGATCGCGGTCGGCAATCGAGAAGCCCAGCGGCTCCACCAGAATCAGCTTGCAGCCGGTCACCGCACAAAGTCGGGCCACGTTCCCGGTGTTGGGCGGAATCTGTGGAGAGACCAGGACCAGATGAAGTGGATCTTTTGACGGCGTGAGCATCGGCTGCCGTTTTCCTCGGTGGCGTCCGCCCGGTTGTCAAACTGTTTCCCGGAGACGATGTAGGCGACACGATCGACTCCATCAGGTTTGACCGACTGTGCCCCTTTGTTAACCTCCCGCCTACCCATGCGCATCGAGGTCGCAGGTCTCTCGCACGTCGGAATGAAGCGGACACACAACGAGGACAGCTACCTCCTCCTGCCGGATGAGGGACTGTTCTGCGTCGCGGACGGGATGGGCGGTCACGCCTCGGGAGAGATCGCGTCCAAGATGGCGATCGAGGAGATGGCCGACTTCTTCAAGATGACCGCGCGCGACCAGGACGCCACCTGGCCCTACAAGATGGACAAGGCGCGCAACTACGATGAGAACCGGCTGGCCACCGCGATCAAGCTGGCCAATATGAGGATCTTCGAGCGGGCCAGCACCGATCCCCAATATCGGGGTATGGGAACCACGGTGGTCAGCCTGCACTTCGTGCCCAATGCGCAGAGCGCGGTCTATGCGGGACACGTGGGTGACAGCCGGATCTATTTTCACCGCCAAGGCACGCTGGAGCAGCTGACCGAGGATCACTCACTGCTCAACGACTACCTCAAGGCGAAGAAGCTGACCGCCGAGGAGATCGAGGCCTTTCCCCACAAGAACGTGATCGTCCGCGCGTTGGGGATGAAGGAAACAGTTCAGGTGGATTTGACGCGGATGGAGCCGCAGGACGGCGACATCTTCGTGCTCTGCTCCGACGGGCTCTCGGGCATGGTCCCCGACGCTGAGATCCAGGAGACCCTCCGCAGCCACACCGACATCCAGCAGGCCTGCGAGAAGCTGATCGGGCTGGCCAATGCCAACGGCGGCAACGACAACGTCACCTGCATCCTGATTCGCTACACCGGGTAAGGCGCGGAGTGCTGAGTCGAGAGTGAGAGCCCTCCCCCCTCCTTTCTCTAAGCGCGGCGAGGCTCCAGCGAAAGCCGCACGCCTTCCCAAGCAACCAGCTCGGTCAGCCGTTCCCCCGCCGCCACCTGAGCACCCTCCTCGAGGACCACGCGCTCGAGGCTGGCTCCAAGAGCTACCCGGCTCCCGACCCCCAGGTAGCTGGGACCTCGAATCTCCCCCTCGCAGCCCGCATCGGGCGCGGCCCAGACGGAAGGCGCCAGCTCGCGCCCCCGCTCGAATGGAGACCCACCCGGAAATAGGGAGAGCGGCACCTTTCCGGTGAGCAGATCGAAGGCGGCGTCCAGATAGCGCCGCGGCGTTCCCAGGTCGGCCCAGTAGGCACCCTCCACTACCCGGGCCTGGACCTCCAGCCCACTGGCCCAGAGCCGGGCATAGACGTCGGTGAAGATCTCTTCCGGCCCGTCCGGGCTCATGAAGTCGAAGATCGCTGGAGAGAGAAGCTGAACCGAAGCGAAGTTGCAGGCCCGCAACGGCTCCGGTGCAGTGCCCGGTCTGCCTCTCCCCCCAATCCGCCAGACTCGCCCTCCTCCGTCCACCTCGACCGAAGCAAACTTCTCGTTCGGCGGCATCGGGGTCAGCACCATCGTGGCCAAACGACCGTCCTGAACATGGCGCTCGAAGAGCGGACGGAGCTGGACCGCGAAGAGGACGTCCCCGTTGAGGACGATGAACGGCTTACCTCCCAACCAGCGCTTGAAGCCTCGCAACCCGCCCCCGGTACCCAAAAGGACCGCCTCCCGGGATGTAGTCAGGGCTATCCCGGCTCGCTCGCATTCGGCTTGGGCGATCCGCTCCATCTGCGCGGGCAGGTGGTGGACGTTGATCCCCACCTCGGTGACTCCGGCGCCCTTGAGCAGCGCCAAGTTATAACGGAAGAGCGGCTGACCGAGCAGCGGGATGCCGCATTTGGGCCAGCGCTCGGTCAGTGGACGCAGCCGCGTTCCCAGCCCGGCGCAGAGGATCACCGCTTTCATGATCCGTTACCCTAACTGCGGGACGTAACGAACCAAGATTTCTCTAAGGAGACCCAGCTGCGGGAGGCGGTCCAGTGCTGCCCTCACGTAGCGCAACGAGGCGGGGATTGCGGACAGGAAGCCGGGATTCCTTTTCACTCGATGGATGAACTCGAACCGGCCCGCATCCTTGAGCTTCCGCTGCACGGTCAACAGATCGAAGAAGACCTTGAACGGTGCCACCTCGATCCGCTGACCCGATGCTCTCTCGAAGCTCTGGATGTAGCGGTCGAGCATGCGATCGACCAGCGCCGGCACCAGCTCGACGTAACTGTCCCGGAGCAGGGCCACCAGGTCGTACTGCCGCGGCGCCTGCAGCGCATCCTGGAAGTCGATCATCACCAGCGAATCTCCCAGCACCATGATGTTCCGGCTCTGGTAGTCGCGGTGGGTGAAGCCCTTGGGCGCGGCAGCCAAGGTCCGCGCCAGCTCGGCAAAGTGTCGATCGAGCTCGGCGCGCTCGGCGGAGGTCGGCTGCTTCCCACTCCACGCCTCCAGGCCGAACTCGCGGAAATGGTGCAGCTCCCACTCATACAACCCTGCGTCGAAGTGCCTCTTGAAGGCGATGGAGGTGGGCTCGGGCCTGGCCTCCGCCCGGGCACGCAGCTCCGCCAGGGCATCGGTCGCCCGTCCGTAGAGCAACTCGCGCTCTATCCCATTCTGCAGCGCTCCCTCGAAGGTCGTATCGCCCAGATCCTCCAACACCAACACCGACGCCGCTTCGTCGTAGCGCGAAATCTTGGGAACGCGGACACCCAGCCCCGCCAGGTAGCGCTGCACGTCCAGGAAGGGGAGCTCGGTCGGCGGAGGGCCGGAGACCACCTCTTCGCTCACCAGGGTGGTCCCCGGCGGCATCACCATTACCACATGGCTGTCGGGCGCATTGCCCACACGGTAGTAGGCGCGCTGGCTGGCGTCTCCCTTGAGTGGCTGGATGGGAGCGTTCAGCCACGAGCGCCCGGTGGCACGGCCGACCTGGTCCCGCAGCAGAGCTTCGAGTTCCATTCAGATCCCCCGCTTGGGCTCTAGACCAGCGGGCGATCCCGTTTCAACGGCAGATTCGGATAGTGGATCCGGGTGATCGTTCCAAACGCGCCGACCTTGTCGGGGATTGCCGTCAGCCCGGCGTAGCCCAACCCGCGCGCCGTCTCGATCACCACCACCGGCTTGTCCTCATGATCGTTGGCCGCATAGACCCGCGAGACCCCTACGATCGCCTTGGCCTTGATCTCTTCCTCCGCCTCTTCACAGGCCCTGACCAGCGCTTCCTCCTCTTCGGTGTGCTGCTCCTGACCGTCCTGTCCGCCCCCTTCACGCGGGGGTCGTTCTCGAATGTAGTAGCCCGGCTCCTGCGCGCTGTTCAGGAATGCGAGCGCGGTTCCGGGTGCGGCGCGCGGAGGAGGCGGGGGGGCAGGCCGCACCGCATCGAGCGCCACCCCGGTGGAAGCCCGGTTAATCAGCGAAGCCTTTAAGTTCTCCATCTGCTGGACGCCATCGAGCCTCAGCCCCTTGGTCGCCCTCGCCTGAAACGCCTGTGCGACGGTCGGCTTCGCGGCCGGGCCTCCCTGCTTGGCCTGCGCCGCCGCCTTGTCGCGCATCTGCTGCAGCAGCTCCCACTGAGGCTTCCGGGCGTCCTGCTTCTCGTCCGCCTCCTGCGGATCCCGCGACTGCTCCTTCATGTGCTGCTCGGCGGCCATCTGCCGCTCGAGCAGCGCGAGATCCTCATCGTCCCGCTCGAACTCCGTCCCCTCGTCCTCGTGCTGGAGCTCTCCAACCTCATTCATCCGTCTGGCCGAGCGCGTCTTCGCCTTCGCAACGGGGCGACGGATCGCGTTGGCCGGGCGACGAAATTGAGGGGGGATTTTCGGCACGGTAGGGGTAGTGTAGCGGAAGTGTCTATCTTCGACTACGGCCGTCCCGATTACGGCAAGTGCCCCTGTGGCGGCACCTATGAAAACCGCCAAGTGGAAGTACGGATGACCGTGGCCGGTAAGGCGGTTGTCCTCAGCAACGTGCCCCAAGGGGCCTGCCCGCTCTGCGGCTCGCGCGTCTACAAAGCCGAGGTGTTGGAGCGGATCGAGGCGCTGATGAAGGGGCTTAAATTCGGCCGGACCGCGTAAGGCGCGCCGGCATTCGGGAGCAGCAAGCCATGGAGATTCTTCCCAATATCCTGGCAGCGATCGGCCATACCCCTCTGGTCAAGCTGAACAAGCTGGTCGGCGCCGACTGCGCCACCGTACTTGTGAAGTGCGAGTTCATGAATCCCGGCGGAGCGATCAAGGATCGGATGGTGCTCCACATCCTGGAGAAGGCGGAGCGCGAGGGCGTTCTCAGACCCGGTGGGACCATCGTCGAGAACACCTCCGGCAACACCGGAATGGGCGTGGCGCTCTGGGCCGCGGTGAAGGGTTACCGCTGCGTTTTCACCATGCCGGACAAGATGTCGGCCGAGAAGGTAAACCGCCTCAAGGCGTTGGGCGCTCAGGTGATCGTCACCCCGACCAACGTGGCGGCCGACAGCCCGCAGAGCTACTACGAAACGGCCAAGCGGATTGCGCGCGAGACGCCCAACAGCTTCTACCTGAACCAGTACCACAACCCCGACAACATCGAGGCGCACTACCGCAGCACCGGTCCCGAGCTCTGGGAGCAGACCGGCGGCAAGATCGACTACTTCGTCACCGGCCTGGGCACCGGCGGGACGATGAGCGGCGCGGGCAAGTTCTTCAAGGAGCAGCACCCCGGTATCCGCAACATCGGCGTCGATCCGGTGGGCTCGGTCTACTACAGCTACTTCAAGACCGGAAAGCTGAGCGAGCCACACGTCTACAAGGTGGAGGGCGTGGGCGAGGACATGCTCTGCAAGGCGATGGACTTTTCGGTCGTCGACGACGTCCGGCAGGTGGACGACCGCCAGAGCTTCATCGCGGCACGGCGGCTGGCCCGCGAGGAGGGAATCTTCGCCGGGGGCTCATCGGGATCGGCGATCCACGTGGCGATCGAGCTGGCCCGGGAGGTGGGGCCGGGCAGGGTGATCGTCGTGGTCCTTCCCGACTCCGGCTCCAGCTACATCAGCAAGGTGTACTCGGACGAATGGATGCGGGACAATGGATTTCTGGAGGATCGCGGCGGCGGCAAGGTGAGCGATCTGCTTCAGAGCCGCGGCCACAAGCTGGTGGCGGCGCGTCCGGGCGAGCGGGTGGACGAGGTGGTCGAGGCGATGAGAAAGAACGGCATCAGCCAGATGCCGGTGCTCCGTGAAGACCGCCGCGCGGTCGGGATGATCCACGAGTATGACCTTCTCAATGCGCTGATCGCCGGAACACTCAAGCGCACCGAATCGATCGACCGGATCATCGCCCCTCTGGAGGGAGTGGTCTCCTCGGAAGCGTCGATCCACCAGCTCCGCGAGGTCTTCGCGCAGGACAAGGTCGCGGTGGTGCAGGATGGCGGAGCGATCATCGGGATAATCACCCAGATCGATCTGATCGAGCACCTGGCGAGCAGGCTCGGATAAGGGCCTCTCCTCCCATCTTATCCAGCGGTTGAAGAAGCAGACCCGCACCCGGCTGCCGTCACCCCTGTCGCCGCGCGCCGGCAACCACTATGGTTGATTAGGGTAGGGCTGGTGCTGCGGAACCTGGGGAGGGCGATCGGTGAAAACACCTATCGAGACCCGGCCATCACTCGGGCCTGCGCAGCTCTCTATTCGCAGACGCCCTACCCTTTCCGGAAAGGCCGGAGCGGGCCCCAGGCTGTTCGCGCACCTGATTGGAATGGTCGCCGGGCTCAAGAAGCGTCCCCGGGTGCTCGCGCCCCCGATG
>JBGTHI010000229.1:0-2386 GCA_041746295.1 Myxococcaceae bacterium | reverse complement strand
GTTCTAACGCAAACGACTTGTTTCGGGTGTGACCATTCCGCAGACGGTGCGCATCCACCACGAGCTTGAGCCGCTCGGCGTCACCTTCGAAATCAATGGTGGGTGGAGCAGCGGCAGGGGTGTCTTCCAGTCCGGCGGCGGGAGCTCGCCCCTGGCGGATAGAGACCAGCTCTTTCATGCGGGCGAGCCGGTCAGGCTGAGGCTCGGCGTGCCCGCGTTCCCACCGATTGACCGTCGTGAACGACACACGGAGTTCCATCGCGAAAGCAGTTTGGGAGAGTCCCAAAAGCTTTCTAAAATCGCGAATCTCGGTCGGGGTCATTCGAGGGGAGAATCTGGCGAACTTTTGGAGTTGTCAAGCTGGTATAGCGGACGCTATATCGCATCTCGCATTGAAGAGATCGCTTCTGCATCACGGCAACCTGCGGAAACTCAACTGCAAAAAACACGAGATCGCCAATATGAGCTGCAATACTTCTCCATCCCCGCCGAGCAGTTTTCCAAGCTACTCGGTGTGCAGGATTTGAAGTGCGCGGGCCGGGGCGGCGCCTCCCCCTCGACTTCGCATGCAGCTTTAGGGCGCGAAGTATTTCATGCGATACTCTGCGAGGGTGGAGTAGTTCCTGTGGCCCTTGCTGCGGTTCACGCTGCCGAGCCAAGTCGCGTCAATGCGCTGCTGGAGAAACGCGCAAAGGTCATCGAATCGTCCGGCGGGGATGAGTTCCCATTTCCCAACGCCGTATCGTTTCTTGAGAATGGAGTGGATTGCCGCGAACGAAAACTTGCCACGCTTCGGCTGCTTCGAGGCGAAGTCGTTGTATTGGTCAATGAGGTGCTTCGCGTAGTTCCGCATCAGCGCGTCGCTGCCAATCGTTCCCTCGGGCGGCGCAATGGTCGGTCCCTTTGCCTTCGTGAAAACCACCTTCTCCGCGCGTAGTCGCTCCACGACGACCTGCGTGGCGTGGATGTAGATGTCGCGATACGCATTCAACAGCAGATCCACCTTCTTTCCATCCGCGATGGAGAGTTCGTTTTCCGCAGGCTGCTCGTGCTCGCGTTTGAAAGTGGTGAGCAACTTCACCGTGTAGCGGCGAGGTTCTGAATCGATCACCTTGCTGTGCCTGCCGCACATGAGGATGAGATTCTCAATGGCGTGACGTTGCTCATCGGTTTGCGACTTGTCATAGCGCGGACCGCCAACGCTTCGTGCGCGGATGTGGCAGATGATGCCGGTCACGGTGTCGGTATCTTCAACGATTGGCGCTGAGCACTCCGGAAAAGCGCAGCGATTGCGGCAGCGCGCAAAGAGTGCTTTGACAGTCGTTCTCGTCGGCTCCATTCGGACCGGTAATACCGAAATAATGGAGGTTCGGACAGGAGCGATTCGCGCACAACTCAGACAGCAAGCGAAATGGCCTTCTCCCGATTCGGGGCAACCGTTCGATGGATCGACTCGTCATTTTGGTCGGTGCCTTCCTTCACACCCTCGTCGAGTGCGGCTGCCGCCTGGTTCTTCGTGATGTCGAGGGCCTCGACGATTTCGGACTGGCGTTTGGTCGCGGCTTCAAGTTGGGCGGAATACTCGAAGGGCTGGTCGAGGTGTTTGGCGAGGTCAGTCTGCTTGCGCGCCGCGTCGGTGAGGTCGGCGGTACGCTCGGTGAGACGCTGGTCGAGGTGCGTGAGTGCGTGCTCCAGCGAGGAGATCGTGCCGAGCGGGGTTTCGCTGATGTTCGACGTGTAGGCGTTCTTGCCTTGGATCAGGATGTTGGCGCGGTCTTCCAGCTTCTGGATCGCGATGGGGAAGCCGCCGATCGTTCCGATGGGTTTCGTCGTCTGGAATGGCTTCAGCGCGGCGGCGGCAAAGATGATGGTGCGACCGGCTTTCGTGCGGTCGGTGAAGGTCTCTTTGCGGAACTCCATCGAGAACCGGTCACCCTGCGTCGGGATGCGGACCTTCAAGTCTTCCTGCATGTTCGCGATCTCGCGGCGGCAGATGTCGGCGCTCTCGGCGAAGGATTTGATCCGGTAGCGAAGCTGATACTGGCTGTCGAGGTGCTGCTTCTTGAGTCGGCTAAGGCGGATGACTTCGGCATCGACGGACGCCTTTTCGATGACGAGCGGGTTGCCGGACGCGATGGCTTTGACCTCGGCGTAGGTAAGGGCGGCGGCGTCCACATCCTCGGCGCGGCGGACGGTCGAGTCGCCGTTCATCACCTGCGCGATGAACCGCGCTTTGCTCTCCAGGGTCTGCCACATGTAGGCATCAAATGACCCTTCCGTGACGTAGCGGTAGATGCTCACGAACTCGTTCTCATTGCCTTGGCGAAGGATGCGGCCTTCGCGCTGCTCGATGTCGGCGGGACGCCACGGCGCATCGAGGTGGTGC
>JBGTHI010000228.1:0-17119 GCA_041746295.1 Myxococcaceae bacterium | reverse complement strand
ACGATGAGAATCCCTCCGCCGAGCTGATCGCCGAGGAGGTGAAGTCGCTCAAGGAGGTTCGCGAGAAGCGGGTGAAGCGGCTGGAGCTCAAGCTTCAAGTGGGTTGGGTCAGCGAAGACCGGCTCACGGCGTTGGCGGCACTGGCGAAGAAGTACAGCGGCGCCACGCCTATCGCCGTGTCGCTGCTGATACCCGGCCAAGCCGAGGCGCTGATCGGCAACACCGACCTCCGCGTCTCGGTCAGCGACGAGCTGCTGGTCGAGGTCGACCGGCTGTTCGGCGCCAAGGTGGCGCAACTGGGTTAGCTCCGCGCGATGAACGCTTCCATGAACTGGATGGCTTGCTCCGGATCACCCAGTAGAGTGTCGATCAGTCCGGGAGTCTGCATCGCCTCTCGAGCCGCGGTGCTTCCCAGGGAATACTGGAGCTGCTTGTCGCTGAGATCGGGGCCCGCAGGCGGCGCATCACCCAGCTCCGCATAGGGGCTGTGCGAATTCGGAAAGTAGGCTCGCCTCAGCTGCTCCTCCACCGCGACAGCATGTCCCTCCATCAGGGTATACAGCAGATCCACTCGACGGGCGGCCTCCTGCACAGCGGGATGCTCCGCCCCCAGATGGCGGATGAAGAGATCGGCGCGCTGCTTCTTGGCCGCTGCGATCGCGTCGAAGAACTCCGGGTGTTCTTGATGCTGCCAGGCGTGCACCAACTCGTGGGCGAGCGTGCAGTCCAGCTCGTCCCGCAGCGGAGGTATCTCTCCGGCCGGGCGGTCGTCGACCAAAGCGATCACCCTTTCCGGACGCGCGAGGAAAGCGGCCTCGAACGAGGCCATGGGTTCTGGCAGGAGCGAATCCGGATCGTCGAAATCGCTGAGCTTCATCCCGATCTCGGAGAGACCGTTCAGCAGCAGGAGCCGGGCGTGCTCGTCCCGGTCAACCCATCGGATCGGGAGGTCGCGGAGATCGACGGGCATGCCATGCCGGTCAAGAAGATCCCGAACCACAGCGACGCGCTCCCTCAGGAGCTCGGCGGTTGGAATGATCGGCTTGGGGGCACGAGCCGCCCGGAAGAGCGTTCTCTTCTCCCGGCTCGGGGGGACCGCGGGCGGAACCCCTCCCGCGACGGACGGAGGTGATGAGGTGTCCAGAGAGACCGGGCGCCGCCACGGGTTGTGTGAAAGGAGGGCGCCGATGCGCGGCATGCAGGGTTATCGCCCGCGACGGGATTGAGTTGATGCTCTCAATTCATAAGATTTCAGAGAACGGTCTGGGTCGAGCAGGCTCCTAGAGGATCCGTTGCATCAGGACGACGTCCAATCCAACGGCTCTATCGCTGCACCTTCACCGACGGCACGCTCCAGATCTCCTTGGCGTATTGGGCGATGGTCCGGTCGGACGAGAATGACCCCATCCGCGCCACGTTGAGGATCGCCATCCTCGACCAGCGCTCGGGGTCCTGGTAGGCCTGCGCCACCCGCTCCTGGGCCTGCGCATAGTCGGCGTAGTCCTCCAACACCAGATAGCTGTCCTCCTCCAACAGCGACCGGATTAGGGGATCGAACAGATGCTTGTCCTCCGGCGAGAAGAAGCCGGAGGCGATCAGATCGATCACCGCCTTGAGCTCAGGGTTGGCGACGTAGACCTCATACGGTCGGTAGCCGGCCTTCTTCTTGGTCACCACCTCGTCGGCGGTCAGACCAAAGAGAAAGAAGTTCTCCTTCCCCACCGCGTCGCGAATCTCGATGTTGGCGCCATCCAGGGTTCCGATGGTGAGCGCGCCATTGAGGGCGAACTTCATATTGCCCGTGCCGGAGGCCTCCTTGCCCGCGGTGGAGATCTGCTCGGACAGATCCGAAGCGGGGAAGAGCCGCTCGGCCAGCGAGACGCGGTAGTTGGGGAGGAAGGCGACCTGGATGCCGGTCTGGTGGGCCTGGGGGTTTACCACCTCGGCGATCCCGTTGATCAACCGGATGATCAGCTTCGCCTTGTGATAGCCCGGCGCCGCCTTGGCGCCGAAGAGGAACGCCCGCGGCTGGATCACCGCGCTGGGGGGTTCGCGCCCCTTCATCCAGAGCGATATGACATGGAGCGCGTTGAGCAGCTGTCTCTTATACTCGTGCAGCCGCTTGATCTGGACGTCGTAGATCGCTGCCGGATTGAGCTGGAGATCCGTCATTTCCTTGACGTGAATCGCCAACGCCTCCTTGTTGGCCCGCTTGACTGCGCGGAAGGCCTTTCGGAACTCCAGATCCTCTGCCAGCGGCTCCAGCTTCTTGAGCTGATCCAGATCGGTGACCCAGCCTTTGCCGATTCGCGAGGAGATCAGCGCGGAGAGACGCGGATTGCAGAGCGCCAACCAGCGCCGTGGGGTCACGCCGTTGGTCTTGTTGTTGAAACGCTCCGGGAACATCTCGTTGAAGTCGCGCAGCTGCTCCTTGCGCAGGAGATCGGTATGGAGTGCCGCCACCCCGTTCACGCTGTGCGCACCGACCACCGCCAGATGTGCCATCCGGACCCGCTTCTCCGGCCCTTCTTCGATGAGGGACATCCGGACCAGCCGATCCTGGTCGTAGGGGTAGCGGATCTGCACCTCGCGCAGGAAGCGGCGGTTGATCTCGTAGATGATCTGCAGATGCCGGGGCAGCACCTTCTCGAACAACGCGACGGTCCACTTCTCCATCGCTTCAGCCAATACCGTGTGGTTGGTGTAACCGAAGACCGACTGGGTGACCCACCAGGCTTCATCCCAGGCCTGACCGTAGTCATCTACCAGTACCCGCATCAGCTCGGCCACGGCGATCGCCGGATGGGTGTCGTTGATCTGGATCGCGACTTTCGACGGGAAGGCGCGAAAGTCCGCCTGGGTCTTCAAATAGCGGCGAACGATGTCCGAGATGGAGCAGGCCACAAAAAAGTACTGCTGCTTGAGCCGCAGCTCCTTGCCGGCGGCGAAGTTGTCGATCGGGTAGAGGACCTTGGAGATCACCTCTGAGTCGTTCTTCTCGACGACGGAACGCTCGTAGTCGCCGTCGTTGAAGACCTGGAGGTCGAACTCGGCGCTCGCCCGCGCCTGCCAGAGTCGCAACGTATTCACCGTCTGATTGCCATACCCTGCTACCGGGCTGTCGAACGGAACGCCGATCACCGTCTTGCCGCCCACCCAATGGTGGGTCACCCGGCCGCTCGCCTCGTGGTGGGTCTCCACGTTGCCGTAGAAGCGCACCGGGACCGCCTTCTCCGGCCGGATCACGTCCCACGGGCTGCCGAACCGCAGCCACTCGTCCGCGCGCTCGACCTGATGCCCCTGAACGATCTCCTGGGTGAAGATGCCGAACTGGTACCGGATGCCGTAGCCCATCCCGGGAATGCCCAGCGTGGCCATCGAATCCATGAAGCAGGCGGCGAGCCGTCCCAGACCGCCGTTGCCCAGGCCGGCGTCGGGCTCGATCTCCGCCAGCTCATCCAGATCCAACCCCTCCTGCTTCAAGACCTCCCGAGCCGTTTCCAGGAGTCCCAGGTTGAGCAGATTGTCGGTCAGCATCCGGCCCGGTAGGTACTCCGCGGACAGGTAGTAGGCCCGCTTCGCATCCTGCTGGTAGTAGGCCCGTTGAGTCTCCACCCAGCGCTCGGCCAGCTGGTCCCGGACGGTAAGCGCCAACCCCAGAAACCGGTCGTAGGCGGTGGCGTTTTCGGGGTTCTTTCCGCGCGACAGCCGGATGTGGTTCAGGAAGCCCTGGCGGATCGCCTCGGGGCTGGCGGGGAGGTGGACGCCGGAGGAGGGGGTGCTGGAGCCGGACGGGACGAGTGCGGGCTTGGGCATGTTCCAGCTCTACCAAAATTGCCCGGATCTCTCCAGAGATCAGGGCCTGGGGTCTTGGTGGAAAGTGAATGCGGGCGCCCAGCTGTCTCTGACGTTCGTCTAGATCGGCGCCAGCTCCCTCCGGATAGGTGATTCCGAGCTCCGCTAGAAAGCCCTTCACTTGAGCGGGTGTGACATGGCCTTCCGGGGCTTCCTCGCTGCCCGCGAAAAGTAGGGCGGCGAGCTCGTTGGAGTTCGGCCGAGCGCCGAGCTCGGTGGTCAACTCCAGCCCAGCGCGAGGAATGGCTTGGGCAGGCAAGCGCTTACCTCCGATGCCCTCCCCGGCTCAAAACGCGGAGCGTCAAAGCGAAATAGTTCGGGCGCTAGCTCGGGCTAGGGCGAGGCCGCGGAAAGCGACGCCTTTTCCAGCCGCGCGTGCAGCGGAGCGATCTTCTCGGCGAAGTCGTCTTTGAGCCGCGCCGGCAGCGGCTCGGATCGGGGGAAGTTCTGGTTTAGCGGATTCACGAACTGACCGCCGCGTTTCATGGCGAAATGCAGGTGCGGTCCGGTGGAGAGACCGGTGTTGCCGGAATAGGCGATCACCTGCTTCTGGCTCACCCGCGCGCCGGCCCGAACCCCCGCGCCATAGCGCGACAGGTGAAGGTAGCAGGTCTCCCAGCCGTTGGCGTGGCGGATACAGACCTTGTTTCCCGAACCGCCTGAGTAGCCGGCCGCGGTCACCGCGCCGTCTGCCACCGCCCAGACCGGGGTTCCCACCGCCGCTCCGTAGTCCACCCCATTGTGCGCCTTGAGGTACTTCAGCACCGGGTGAAACCGGTTGCCGAACTTGGAGGTAACATGCGCGTACTTGAGCGGGCTCTTCAAGAAGGTCTTGCGGGCCGAGCTGCCGTCTTCGCGAAAAAAGGACCAGACGCCGTCGGGAAGCTCGTAGCGGTAGATCCGCTTGTCGCCCACCTGCTCGCCTTTGTATCGAACCGCCAGCACCTCCCCATAGCGGACCAGCCGTCCCTTGACCGTGAACCGCTCTACTACGGCGCGGACCAGGTCGCCCTTGCGAACGTCGTTGTAGAAGTCGACATCCCAGGCAAAGACGTCGGAGAGGGCCATTGCAATCCCCGGGTCTTCCCCCGCGGCGATGGCCGCCTCGTAGAGGGAGCTCTGGATGTTCAGCTCCACATCGACGACCTGCTTCTCGAGCGCGATTGCGCTTTTGGCTGCGATCCAGCCCTCCGCCTCGCGGGAGGCCTGCCATTCGTCACTGGCGCCCTGGCGGTAATCGAACCGCGCCAGCGTCCCATCGTGGAAAACGGCGCGGAACTGATCGCCCGGTCTGGACTTCCGGAAGTCGAAGACGCCCTTCAGCGCGCCGATCACCGCCTCGACCTCGGCATCCTTCAGGGCGGCGGCGTGCAACGCTTCGGAGAGGGTCTGATTGGGGAGGATGCGACGGTTGAGGATCTGCACGCTCTCCGCCCAGGTCGGAAGCGCGGTCCCTATCAGCAATAGCGCGATTGCGCCGCGGAGGTGCCGGGCGACCAGGGCTACTTCTCGCTCTTGCCCGAGGTGGCCTTGAGCCGCTGGTATTCCTCCCAATGGCCGCGCGCGCGCTCGAGGATGGCCTGAACCTCGCGCTGCTCCGGGGTCAGCTGGGCGTCTTGGAGCCCAGGAACCCCGGGGAGACCCGGCAGCTCTCCTCCTTGACCTCCGGGCGCTCCGCCTCCCGATGCCGCTATCACGTTCTCCGCTGGCGAAGCCTCCCCACCCGGGCCGGACTGAGCGCCGCTTGCCGACCCCAACGCCAGGGAAAGCAGGGGCGAACCGAGCCCGGGGAAGTTGCTGCGGCCGCGAACGATCTTCACCTCGGAGAAGTCGCCTTCGGTGTTCCGTTCCGCCACGTTCCAGGTGAGCCGCGCGCTCAGGTCACCGCCGTGGTTGACCATCAGCGGTCCCAGCACCCGGGTGAAGAATAGGCCGCGCTCGTCATTGCACAGAACGACCTCGGTCAGCACCGCCTCGGTGCCGATGGTGCGGAAGCGTAGGATGCTGTCGCCCTCTTCTACCGAGACCACCCACTCACTGCCTTCGGTCTCTACGATCACATTCGGCACATTCGACACATTCGGAACCTGGGGGAGACCCGACACCCCGAGCTCTGCTCCGGGAGCTCTGGCCCCCGGCTGCGCCAGACGCTCGAGCTCCGCCTTCGGCACCTTGAGCCGGAAAGAGAGCACCTCTGCCACTTCGATACGTGCGGACATAGTCGTTCACCAACCGGCCGGTCTTGAATCTAGGTCGGCCGACCTCCCCCTGACAACGCTAAGTCGAAGCGGGCTACAGCTCGACTTTCTTTTCCGAGTGGGTCTGCCCGTCGAAACGCATCATCAGACCCTTCCCCTCCACCCGGGTCACCAGGTTGGTGGGACGGCGCCAGAGCGACTGGAGGTTCCGCAGCGTCTCGCGAGCGTAGTCTCCCTTGAGATCTTGCGTGTCATGACGGTGCGCCAGGAGCAGCTCCCCCCGATTTTCGAAGTTCCCTTCCACCACTTCGATCACTGGCTGACCAAAGTTGGTCAAACCCTGAAGCAGCTTATTCTTCACCTTGCGGAACTCGCGATCGAGGATCTCCCAGGAGTTCCGCTTCTCATTAAAGCCGTAGACAAAAAACTTCTGTTCGATGGCAAATTCCGCGGTGAGGAACGTATCGATGAAGGTGACGTCGTTGTAGTGCTTGCGAACCTCGAAGATCTTCTCCCGCCCTAACCCCAGCTTCCTGTCCCAGGAGCGCCTGATCTGGAGGTCGTCGCACTCATCCCACTCCTTGCCGAACCGCCCCTTGTTCCAGCGATCCTCGATGTCGCGGAACAGCTCTAGCCCAAGCTTGTAGGGATTGAGCGCACCGGGGCGGGTGCCCATGGTGCCGGAATGACGGTCCGCGTAGTCGATGATCTCGGAGTCTTCCAACAGCCGCTGGGTCATCATCGTGGAGTGCCAGTAACTGGCCCACCCCTCGTTCATGATCTTGGTCTGACCCTGGGGCGCGAAGTAGTAGGCCTCGTCCCGTAGAACGGCCAGGACGTCGTATTCCCAGTCCTCCAGCGGCGCGTGGTCCAGCAGGAAGAGCAGCACGTCTCGCTGGGGCCGCTCGGGAAACTTCTTGGAGCGGGCCTTTTCGTCTTCGACCTTCTTTCGCTGCTGGTCGAGGAACTCGCGCGGGTTGACGTAGCCCTGCATGTACTCGCGGCCGACCTTGAACCCCTCGATCTTCTCGTTGGCCTTGGACTCCTCCTCGGCGCGTTTGGGGTCCGGGGTCCGGCGGATATAGGGCGAGTGTTGATCGATCAGGTTCTCGAGGGAGAGCGCCCGGTCGATGAAGTCCTCGACTTTTTCGACGCCCAGCTTGTCCACCCAGCGCCGGACACGGGTTGCGTGATTGGCCATCTCGTCGATCATCCGGCGATTGGTATGGGCGAAGGAGAAGTTGTTCTTGAAGAAGTCGCAGTGGCCGTAGACGTGGGCCATCACCAGCTTCTGGTCGACTTCTGCGTTCGACTCTTGCAGGTAGGCGTAGCAGGGGTCGTTGTTGATCACGAGCTCGTAGATCTTGGAGAGCCCGTACTCGTAGCCCTTGGAGAGCTGCTCGTATTCCATGCCCCACCGCCAGTGGGGATAGCGGTTGGGGAAGCCGCCATAAGAGGCGACCATGTTCAGCTCGTCGTAACTGAGCAGCTCGAACACCGTTTCGAAGAAGTCCAGACCGAAGGCGCGGGCATGCCCTTCCACCGTGTCTTTGAGGTCCGCCAGCCGCGGAGTGAGGCTCTTGGGCATGAGCTACTTCCCCCTTCCGAGGAAGTCTTTGATCGACTGGTAGATCGCGTCCTTGTCGGTGATTTCCGACAGGGCGACGTTGTCCTGGTCGCCTACCGCTTCGCGCAGGTCCTTAATGAACTGCCCCGAGCCGTAGGGAGACTCCACCTGGCCGTAGGCGAACTGGTTCACGTGCGGAAGGATCTCGTTGCGCAGCATCTCGATGCAGTGCCGCGTGTCGTCCGCACTCCAGTTGTCGCCGTCGGAGAAGTGGAAGGGATAGATGTTCCAGCTCTCGGAAGGATAGTCGGCCTTGATGATGTCCCTGCAGAGCTTGTAGGCGGAGCTGATCATCGTGCCGCCCGACTCACGCGTGTGGAAGAAGGTATCCCGGTCCACTTCGCGGGCGATGGCGTCGTGGATGATGTAGCGGGTCTCCAATCCCTTGTACTGGTGCCGTAGCCAGGTATCGAGCCAGAAGCTCTCCACCCGGACGATCTCCTTCTGCTCGTCGCCCATCGAGCCGGAGACGTCCATCATGTAGACGATCACCGCGTTGGTCTCCGGCAGGTTCTGCACCTTGAACGACCGATAGCGACGGTCTTCCCGGGTTGGGATCACCAGGGGAAGATCGGGGTTGTAGCTGCCGATAGCGATCTGGCGCCGCAGGGCCTGCTTGAAAGTCCGCTTGAAGTGGCGGAGCGACTCGGGGCCGGTCGTGTTGACGCCGGTGTACTTGAGCCGCTGAGCGACGACCTTGTCCTTGCCGCGCCGCTCGATGTTGGGCAGCTCCAGCTCTTCTCCGAGAATCTGTGCCAGCTCCTCGAGCGAGACATCGACCTCCAGCGCATGCTCGCCTTCGCCTTGGCCGGCTTTGCCGTGGCCGTCGCCCGGCTGCACCGCTCCCGGGGAGAGCTGCTGGCCAATCTCGCCGTCTCCTTGACCGACGCCCCCCTGTTCCTTGTGGCCGAACTTGAAGCGAGGGACGTCGATGAAGGGCACTGGGATGGAGATGGTCCCCTTGCCCTGCTTGCCGAGCATCTCTCCCTTCTGCACGTACTTGCGCAGATTGTCCTTGATCTTCCCGCGGACGATCTCCTTGAAGCGCGAGTGGTCCTGGTCGATCTTGAGAGACACGGTTACTACTCCTTGGCATCGCCTCGCGCGAAGATGCTCGCCACGAAGTTGAGGACATCGGTCGAGCAGATCTCGCAGTAACCGTAGTTCTTCATCATCCGGTCCTTGACCAGATCGATCTTCTCTTGGGTCTCTTTGTCCACGACTGACGACACGAGATTCTTCAGCTTGATCGAATCCTTCTGGTCCTCGAACAACTTCAGCTCCAGCGCTTTGTGCAGCCGCTCGTTGGTCTTGTAGTTGAAGCTTTTGCCCTCGATCGCCAATGCGCCGATGTAGTTCATGATCTCCCGGCGGAAATCGTCCTTCCGACTGTCCGGGACGTCGATCTTTTCCTCGATCGATCGCATCAGCCGCTCATCTGGCTCTTCGTACAGACCGGTGTACTTGTTCTTGACCTTCTCCTTCTGGGTGTACGCCTTGATGTTGTCGACGTAGTTGCCGCAGAGCTTGCCGATGGCGTCGTCGTCCGCGCTGATCGCCCGCTGAACCTCGTTCTTGACCACGTCTTCGTATTCCTGCTTCACCGTGGCCAGCAGCTCTCGGAAGCGCTTGCGGGCGTCGTCGCTGGAGATCAGTGAGTGGCTGCGCAGGCCGGCCTCCAGCTCATTGAGCACCAGGAATGGATTCACACAGCCTTCGCTCTTGTCCGACACCAGGGCATTGGAGATCTTGTCCTGGATGTAGCGGGGCGAGATGCCGTCCAAACCTTCGCGGGACGACTCCTTCCGCAGCTCCTTGATGTTGTCCTCGGTGAAGTTGGGGAGCGTCTTGCCGTTGTAGAGCTTCAGCTTCTGGAGCACCGAAAGGTTGTGCTTCTTGGGCTCTTCCAGGCGGGTGAGCACCGCCCACATCGCGGCCATCTCCAGCGTGTGCGGGGCGATGTGCTTGCCCTTGATCGCGCGGGAGTTGAAGTCCTTCTCGTAGATCCGCTGCTCCTCGGCCAGCTTGGTGATGTACGGCACGTCGATCTTCACCGTACGGTCGCGCAAGGCCTCCATGAACTCGTTGTTCTCGAGCTTCTTGTACTCGGGCTCATTGGTGTGGCCGAGGATCACTTCGTCGATGTCGGTCTGAGGGAATTTCTTGGGCTTGATCTTGTGCTCCTGGCTTGCGCCCAGGAGGTCGTAGAGGAAGGCCACGTCCAACTTCAGCACCTCGACGAACTCGATGATGCCGCGGTTGGCGATGTTGAACTCGCCGTCGAAGTTGAAGGCGCGGGGATCCGAGTCGGACCCGTACTCGGCGATCTTCCGATAGTTGATGTCGCCGGTCAGCTCGGTGGAGTCCTGGTTCTTCTCGTCCTTGGGCTGGAAGGTCCCAATGCCGATCCGATCCTTCTCCGAGAAGACCAGCCGGTTCACCCGGACGTGGTTCTGCATCACCTTCTTGAAGTCTCCGCCATAGGTGGTCATGAGATCTTTGAAGACGTAGCGGCAAGCCGGGCAGAGCTCGCTGCCCTGCGGAATGGAAAACCCGCTTTCCGGGGGGGAAAGCTCGACGAAGATCTTGGGCCGCCATTCCTTCGGGATCAGATTGAGCGGCTCTTCGTTCATCGGGCACTTCATCTTCTCTTTAACCATCGCCCCGGTGCCGGAACCCTCTGGCGCCTTCTTCTCCAGCAGCCAGGTGAAGGTGTAGGAGGCGCCCTCCGGGGTCTTCGAATAGTCCTCCAGCCCCTTCTTGAGTAGCCGGGCGATGGTGGACTTGGAGGAGCCGACCGGCCCGTGGAGCAGAATCACCCGCTTCTCGGTGCCATAGCCCTGGGCCGCGGCCTTGAAGACGTTGACCAGCTTCATTAAGGTCACGTCCAGGCCGTAGATTGCGTCGCGGCCGCCGAACCGCTCGTCGGAGAAGAAGTGGTACCGGGTCAGCTTCTTCTTGTTGTCGATGTACTCCGACTTCCCGTAACTCAGGATCATGTCGTAGATCCGCTGGAAAGCTGTCCGAGTCACTTGGGGGTTTCTGTGAACCAGCTCCAAGTACTCCTCGAATGAACCCTCCCAGGTGAGCTCTTGATAGCTCTTGGGATCGTGGAGGGCGGCGACCTTCGAAAGCCAGGGGACGGAGGCTTCACTCATCGAGGCGGTCCTTTTCTTCAAAAGCGGGGTGAAAAGGCACCTCAACTATAAAGCCATCCCCCGCGGATTTCCTATGGAACGGCCGCCCTCATTTCCTGCCCGCTCGCTTCGTTTCAGGCGGGCGTTCTCCGCCTGAAGCCGCAGGGCGGCTCGCGGCTCGCACTTACCGACCCGAGTTCCGACTTAAGTTATTGTTTTAACTCAGAGCCTTTCGGGGTCTAGGAGCCGGCCGAGCGGAGCGTGCGAGAGAGTTTGGCAATTTGGCCTCGAGGAAGATAGAGGAGGCGCCTCATGGCACCGCAAATCCCCATCGAACGCGTTCGCAACATCGGCATTTCCGCTCACATCGACTCGGGCAAGACCACCCTGACCGAGCGCATCCTGTTCTACACGGGGAAGATCCACGAGATTCACGAGGTCCGCGGCAAGGATGGCGTCGGCGCCAAGATGGACTCGATGGAGTTGGAGCGTGAGAAGGGCATCACGATCCAGTCGGCGGCCACGTACACTACGTGGGAAGAGTACAACATCAACATCATCGACACGCCGGGCCACGTCGACTTCACCATCGAGGTGGAGCGGGCGCTGCGGGTGCTTGACGGCGCGATCCTGGTCCTCTGCTCGGTGTCGGGCGTGCAGTCCCAGTCGATCACCGTCGACCGTCAGATGAAGCGGTACAACGTTCCGCGGATCGCCTTCATCAACAAGATGGACCGGGCGGGCGCGAACTATAAACGCGTGGCGGAGCAGCTGCGCGACAAGCTCAACCACCATGCGGTGCTGCTGCAGGTGCCGATGGGGGCCGAAGACCGATTCGCCGGGATCATCGACCCGATCGAGGGCAAGGCCTACTACTTCGACGGCGAGAGCGGAGAGATCGTCCGCGAGGCCGTGGTCCCCGCCGAATATGTCGAGGAGACCAAGAAGGCCCGGCACGACATTATCGAAGGCGTGGCCAACGTGGACGACGCCCTGGCCGAGGTGTTCCTCAACGACCAGCCGGTCTCCAACGAGCTGCTGAAGGCGGCGATCCGCCGGGCGACGCTGGCGTTGAAGATGACCCCGGTGATGTGCGGTACTGCCTACAAGAACAAGGGAGTGCAGCTGCTCCTCGACGCGGTGGGAGCCTACCTCCCGAACCCCTCGGAAGTGACCAACCAGGCGCTCGACCAGAAGAACAACGAGGCCAAGGTCGTTCTCGAGTCCAGCCCGGACAAGCCGTTCGTCGGGTTGGCGTTCAAGTTGGAAGATGGCCGGTACGGGCAGCTGACCTACATGCGGGTCTACCAGGGCAAGGTCGCCAAGGGAGACTTCATCTTCAATCAGACCAACCAGAAGAAGGTGAAGATCCCCCGGATCGTCCGGATGCACTCCAACGACATGAACGACGTCAACGAGGCGGTCGCCGGCGACATCGTGGCGCTCTTCGGCGTCGAGTGTGCTTCGGGCGACACCTTCACCGACGGTTCGCTCAGCGTCACCATGACCTCGATGCACGTTCCCGACGCGGTGATTTCGCTGGCCGTGGCGCCCAAGGACCGAGCTGGCACCGCCAACTTCTCCAAGGCGCTGAACCGCTTCACCAAGGAGGACCCGACGTTCAGGGTTCACCGCGATGAAGAGTCGGCCCAGACCATCATCAGCGGGATGGGCGAGCTGCATCTGGAAATCTACATCGAGCGGATGAAGCGCGAGTACGCCTGCGACGTAATCGCCGGCAAGCCGCAGGTGGCCTACCGCGAAGCGATCAGTCAGCTGGGGGAGTTCAACTACACCCACAAGAAGCAGACCGGTGGCTCAGGCCAGTTCGCCAAAGTCCTGGGTTACATCGAGCCGCTGCCGGCCGATGCAGTGCAGCAGTACGAGTTCGTCGACGACATCGTCGGCGGCTCGATCCCGCGCGAGTTCATCTCCGCCTGCGACAAGGGCTTCCAGGAGGCGATCAAGAAGGGAACGCTGATCGGTGCTCCAATCACCGGCGTCCGCTGCGTGATCAACGACGGCGCGGCCCACGCGGTCGACTCGTCGGAGCAGGCGTTCAAAACCGCCTCGCTGATGGGTTTCCGCGAGGGCTATGCGGCCGCCAAGCCGACCATTCTGGAGCCGCTGATGAAGGTCGAGGTCTCTGCGCCCGAGGAGTTCCAGGGCTCGGTGATTGGCCAGCTGAACCAGCGCCGCGGCACGATCATGAACACCGAGAACGCGGAGGGCTACGTCACCGCCACCGCCGAGGTTCCGTTGAACAACATGTTCGGCTACTCCACCGACCTGCGCTCCGCGACCCAGGGCAAGGGCGAGTTTACGATGGAGTTCTCCAAGTACGCGCCGGTGCCGAAGAACGAGCAGGAAGAGATGATCAAGGCCTACCGCGAGAAGCTGGCGGCCGAGAAGAAGTAAGCCGCCAAAGCCCCAGGGGTTCGGCCTGTCGTTTCCGCTCTTCATCGACTACGCGGTCCGCAGCACGGGCGGGAAGTTCCGGGACCTGGAGCTCCATCTCTGGACCTTCGACTCGGGTGGGCGAGTCTCCCGCTTCCGCCACTTCGTCGACACCTACCAAATGCTCCAGGCATTCAAGACTCCTCAAGACCGAAGCAGGTAGATGCTCACGATCTGCCCGTTGCCCGCGGACACCGGCCGGCCGTCGACGACGGTTTCGCGTCCGCCTCTTTGGCTCTCAAGAGGCGGACGGTGTTTCGTTGGAGCGTTTCTTTGTTAGACGGGGTGGCGAACGACGGAGTCGGGAACGATGATGTTTCCGATCGGGAGCTGGTGCCGAGCCGGTTCGAAAGGCTGCTGCTGTTGCCGCGCGGCCTCCCGCTCCCGTGCCGCTAGGATATCCTCCTCGGTCGGCGCTCGGAGAGGCAGCTGATCGCCCGTGACGGGATGGAAGAGAAGCTGAGGGCTCTCAAAGAGACCGGTGAAGGCGGGCACGTTAGCCTGTGCCGCGGACTCGGTGACCGGCAGCTCCCGACCCAGAATGTCGAAGATGGCGAGGGCGTCGCCCGCTGAGAGCGGAGTCCGATTGTAGATGGGCACGATACGGTCGGACTGCGCCGTTCCCGGCAGCAGCAGCCCGAGCGCGTTTGAGCCCATGCGCTCGCGTAAGAGCTCGTTGACGAAGTAGTCTCCCAGGGGTGCCTTGTCTCCCTCTCTTTGGGCCAGACGCTCCGCTCTATCGAGCACCTCCTCCCAAGCGCCTTGGTTTCCACTGTACTGCCCAAAGGTGACCGCGGCGGTGCCGTCCGCGAGCTCATCGATATGGAGTGACAGCTGGCCGTCGGTTCCCTGCACCAGGGCCGCGATCGCGGCGGCCAGCGCGCTTGGGAAGGCGGGCCGGGTAAGCGGAGGGGTCTGGATCAGCCCCAGCCCCGGAAGATAGAGGCCGCGGGAATGGTTAGGGTCGGTGTTCACCTCGGGCGCCACCCGATAGGCGTTCCGGACGTCACCCGGGGTTCGGTCACCTTGAAAGAAGCTGTTTCCTCGCCGTTGGCTGACTGCCAAACGATCAAGACCCGGAGTGCTGTGCCTGCTCTGCCCTGCGAATGCCGTGCTCATATCCTGTGCACCTCGATGTACTGCGGGTAGATGGAGCGGCTTTCCATCGCAAGTCCGCGAGCGTGTCGAGGCTTTTGTTCCGTGACGAGTCGCTCAGAAGCGCTGCCAACAGTCGCTGCGTCTTGCGCTGACGCGCGTCGGTTTCGCCTCAGGTCTGTAGCAGAGTACCGGGCAGGGGCAGGCTATCGGAAGGACTACGGCGGAATGCTTATCGTCGACCGGCCCAGATTGCCCTGGTCATCCATTGCGGAGACCTCGATTGAGCTCTCTCCCGGGAAACGGGTGCGGAGCGTGGCGAAGGTGATCGAGAAATTGGGTGGAGGCGTCCCCAGGAGCTCTTCGTGGGCAGTGATCGCACCCGCGACGAAAGGGTAGTAGCTCACCAATCGGAGACCCGCGCTGCTGCTCACAGTCACCCCGGTGCCATTGACGGTGATCGTCGGGGGGGTGTTCTGGGTGTAGGAGATGTCCGTGAGAGCCATCCATCGGTGGAAGCGCAGAAAGACTGCGGAGCTCTTGTCCAACCCGATCTCCTGGGCCGGGAGCAGCGGGCTGATGCCGGAGGTGATTGCGCTGGGCGGCTCACGCATCATGAAGGTGCGGTTCACCAGGTCGAAGTTTCGTCGCGTGGTGAAGTACATCAGGCTGGTGGGATCATTGGATTCGTCCAGACCGAAAGCTGTCCCTAACATCCACTGCAGCACCCCGAGGCCGGTGGCGTAGTTGGCCCAATGGCTCTTTCGTCCGACGCTGTCGTCGCGAAGTGCGGTGGCGTCGATGGTGCGCACGTCGGTCCAGCGCTGGACCACCTCCGAGAGGGATGCGGCCCAGGTGTGCAGAGTGGAAGAGCCGAACATGATCTGCGTAGGTCCGAAGTTCGCACCGTGGGCGAGCGTTGTCTGCTGGGCGGGGTCGAAGTGGGTCATCCCGGCGATCACCACATCGATGCTGTCTGCCCGAGAGGGCTGAGTAGCGAGATCGGCCTGGAAGCGGTCGTAAAGCGTGGCGCCGTCCATTGCCCTCGCGTTCGCCGTCGTAAGGCTCGAACGGATCACGCGCACCAGCGGCTCGCCGTTGGGATCGGTCTCTACACGGAAGGTTCGGCGCCCCAAGCCCTGGGCATTGATCTTCTCCGCGAACATCGTCTGCATCAGCCGCGCAGCCGTCTTGACCCGGTTGACCGCGCTGGCCAGGTCGTGAGGCTCACCCGCGGGCGCGTCGAACTGCCCGTCACCATCGGCGCTCAGCATGTAGACGAAGCGGACGAAGCGGCGGTTGGTGGAGAGGGCGTAACGGAGGAAGATGTTCTGCCTCACGTCCCCCACCGTGAAGTTGATCTCGTTGTTGCCCAGTGCGAGCGGAACCAGCGCTTTGAAACGGCCCGAGATCACCGGCCAGCTCCGTTCCTGTCCGCCGCGCTCCACCAGGATTTCGGTGGCGGTTCCCTTCACCGAGCCTGAGAGATAGGCGGTATCGTAGCGCAGCTCGGCGCCCGACTGGAGGTTGTCCAGCACCACCGGCGAGTCGACCAGCACGATGCTTCCACGGCCAACCGACACCAGCGGCGGGTTGGTGCCGTCGCGCGTGCGTGCGATGACTCTGTAGATTCCGGGCGCAATGCCCTGGGTCTGCCAGAGTAGATCCTGTTGCAGACCGTTGCTGTCCGGACGCGCCAGCGCGATCACCCGCTGGTCATCGGTGGTGCTGAGCTCACCGTCGATGTCCGCGTAGAGATCGGTGGTGGCGTCGTCGTCGGGATCATCGTCCACGTAGAGAAGCTGGACCCGCACGCCGATCGCCACCCGCGTTTCGTTGAACGGGAGGAGCAGGTCGAAGGTCGGAGCCCTGTTGTCCGCGGTGAGACCGCCGTCGGCGCCGCCATCGTTCAAGGGATCGACCGTCGGGCTGAGACAGCTCATCAAGCAGAGGCCGACCAAGAGCAGAACCGAGGTGTTTAGGCGCGCCATGCAGGCAGAAGGCTACCTCCGCCTGCCGCAGTCGGTCTTCACCGTGTTGCGTCAATCGTTACGAGTGCTCGTCGGACGCCGGCTCAAGATGATGGATTGGATAGTCGGCGCTCCACCCAGGTCCGGAGCACCCCGGAAAGCGCGGGAGCCAGCAGAAGACGCGGCCAGAGCTCCTCGGC
Organism: Myxococcaceae bacterium; assembly: GCA_041746295.1. Taxonomy (GTDB): domain Bacteria; phylum Myxococcota; class Myxococcia; order Myxococcales; family Myxococcaceae; genus JBGTHI01. The sequence goes on along the minus strand of JBGTHI010000228.1, from coordinate 580 downwards.
ACCGGTGCGAGCGCGGAAGACCTCCTCGACCGTCACCCCGTGGCTCGGACGGTCCACCACCTCGATGCGATCTCCAGAGCGGATCGTCCCTTCCTGCAGCACCCGCAGGCGATTCCGGCGGGCGAGGGGACAGGGCTGGGGCTGAGCATGCTCGAGTGTTTCCGGGGACCGGCACCGCCCTATGGTCACAGGCTGGCGCTCAGAGCGGGTTGGCGTTAGGCCTACCGCGATGGTCTCTCTTCGTTGGCTCGCGGTTTGGCTCCTGGTGGCCCTCCCGAGCATCCCAGGAAAGGCGCGGGCGCAACCTCGCGCAACCGGTGCGGCGGATCGCGGTGAACACCGGGTAGAAACGACGCTGCTCTTCGACGCCGCCGTGGTCGCCCCGGGAGCGCCGTTCCGGGTGGGGGTCCGCGCGGTGCTCGCACCCAACTGGTACACCTACTGGAGGTTTCCCGGCGAATCGGGCCTCGCCTCCGAGGTGAGGTTCAGCGCCGCGGGCACCGGTTTCGGGCCGCTGCAGTACCCCTTCCCACAGACCTTTCATACGCCCGACGGCTTCATCACCAGCTACGGCTACGCC
>JBGTHI010000227.1:0-1880 GCA_041746295.1 Myxococcaceae bacterium | reverse complement strand
GCTCGCCATCAACGGTCATCGTGAAGTCGGAGATCGCCGCGCCGGGGGGGATGGGGAAGATGTACGTCCCTTCCGCCACCCAGCTATTGGGGTTGTGGAAAACCTGATCGATGCGGGTGGTCGCCACCTGGTCGGCGATGGTGACGTCGACGCGATGCGAGCGGACGGTGAGTTGATCGGCGATGAGCATGGGATCGGGGCAGGCGGGATCGCAACGGGGTGGATCGACAACGATCACGCCCTGGGCGGATGCGGTCAGCGGACCAGCGAATGCAACAAGGACGGCCAACAGGAGGACGATCGGGATCCGAAGCATGGGTAGTCTCCTCTCCCGGCCGGACCAGTGCGCCAGCCGCGTGGGTAGGAGACGCCGTGCGCGTTGGGGTGGTTCCCGCCTCGGCGCTCCGTAATGGACTGCCGACCTCTACGCTGTCGTCGTGCTTGATGGCGGCGGCCAGCTTTTCGGCCACGGCCACGACCGTGAAATGGATGTTGGCGCGGGGGCCGGTAGGGAAGATGGAGGCATCGGCGACGCGCACGCCGGCGACTCCATGCACTCTGCCGCCACTGTCCACGACGGCCATCTGATCGTCGGCGGGACCCATGCGGCAGGTGCTGGACGGATGGTAGGTCGTGCCCACATGGGCACGGGCCCAGGCTGGCAGATCGGCCACATCACCCCAGGGCGGAGCTTCCTCCTGGCGTGGCTCCAGAACCCGTTGCAGTGATCCACTGGACAAGATTTGCTCCACGAGCGCGATACCGTCGCACTGCGCTTCCAGGTCGGCGGGGTCGCTGAGATAGGCATGATCGATATCGAGCGGGGCGAGCGGGTCCGCCGCGGTTAACCGGACGCGGCCGCGCGAGCGGGCGTATTGCAGGCTGGCCGTGATCCAGAGAAACCAGGCGCCATGCTCCGCGCTGAAATCCTGACCGGTGTAGATGTGCAGATCGATGTCATCCCCAGCGTGCCGGCTGCGCGCCTTGGCGATCACCGGAATGAATGAGCGGGCGCGCGGCGTATGCGCCGGACGCACCAGCCAGGGGAACGGCCGGTCGGGAGAAACCAGGGGATGATCGAGCAAATGCTCGCCCACGCCTGGGAGATGTTTGACAACCGGGATGCCAAGAACCGTGAGGCGATCGGCCGATCCGATCCCGGAACGAAGCAGGATCGCGGGGGACCCGTAGGCGCCCGCGCACAGCACGATCTCTTCCCCACGGATGGTGTCGCCACTCACGGTTCGGACGGCGACCGCGCGGCCATCTGCAAAGACGAGACAATCGACGGCCGTGTCCGCGCGAATGGTGAGGTTGGGACGCGATCGAGCCGGGGCCAGATAGGTGAACGCCGCGTTCATGCGGACGCCAGCGGCAACGTTCTTGGGCGCCGGGCCGACCACTGGCCGTTGCTCCGCCGTCCGGTTGAGATCGGCAACTTTCGGCAACCCGAGACCTTCCGCCGCGGCCATGAAGGCGCGCTCGGCTGGAGCCAGGTCGGCCTCGGCAACCCGGAAGACCGGCACGGGACCATCGGTTCCGGCCAGCGGCCCCGCCAATGGATCGGTCTCCGCGCGCTGGAAGTAGGGCAGCATCTCGGAAAAGCTCCAGCCGGGGTTGCCCAGCGCGGCCCAGCTATCGTAATCAGCGGCTGATCCGCGCAGCCAGACGCAGCCGTTGACCGTCGTTGTCCCGCCAACCACGCGCGATCGGGGTAAGACGAATGGTGCGTCAGGCTCGCGCCCGGCAAGGATGAATCCCCAATCATGCGACGCTGGCCAGATCGAGCTTGGGTCGCGCAGTTCCGCCGGCCAGGCAGCGGGATATGGGCCGTAGTCCGGGCCCGCTTCCAGGAGCAAAACCGAACGCCTGGATTCCTC
>JBGTHI010000226.1:0-5213 GCA_041746295.1 Myxococcaceae bacterium | reverse complement strand
GGTGGGGGTGCCGGGGGTGCCACGGCGGCGGTGGCGGCGGCCACCGACACCTGGCGGCCACAGGAAGGGCAGAACTGCAGCCCAAGCCTTTCGGTGTCGAAGAGCTTCTCGCAGCTCGGGCAACGGGCCTGCATCACCCCTCCGACTCTAGGAGTTGTGCGCTTGATCGGGCAAAGACTTTCGCAGTACGGCTTGTGGTCAAGGTGCCGCGCAGCTACAGCATGGAAGGGACGATGGGGAGCGCGGCGCGGGCCGTGGCGCTCGCGCGCGAATACCTCCTCCTGCGCGACCCTCAAGCGCAGATCCATGATGTGCAGAGCGATCCCCGCTTCCAGCATCGCGGGGTCGATCTGCTTTGGCAGGCGCAAAGCGGCTCGGTGCGCGGGGTCGAGGTCAAGGGCGACCGGCAGGCGCATCGGGGAAACTACTTCCTCGAGCTGGTCTCGAATCTGGAGCGGAACACCCCGGGCTGCTTTCTCTACAGTGAAGCGGACGACCTGATCTACGTGCTGCTCGGCCCGCGCGAGGTGCACCACCTTCCCCTACGCGCCACCCGGACCTGGTTTCTGGAGCGCGCCTCGAGCTTCCCCCTGCGGCACACCCAGACGCGCGTCGGGAACGAGACCTACACCACGGTCGGGGCCACAGTTCCGATTCGGACGCTGATCCAGGAGGTGCCGTCGGTCGTGCGCTACCGGCTCGCGCGCGACGGGAGCCTGCAAACCGTCTCGCCGGGGGGTTAGCAGCCGGTCACCGCGTCCGATCTTCAATGCCTGGCGTCGACCTTACTATTTGACTTTGATAATCACTATCGATACTTGTTGTTAATCTATGAAGTTCTTCGCCTTTCTCTGCATACGCGCGACACCGCCACGCGTACTGCGGCCGGCTTCATGGCGCTGACCGCGACTCGCCCTGTCAGTGCGCATGTTCCCTGGGTCCCTCGGTCCGGCTTGAAGCCGCCAAGTCGGCAACTGCCAGCCAAGCCCACTCCGGAGCCCATGGCAGCGCAGCGCCGTCGTACCGACACCTTGGACCGCCTCATGAGATCCGGCTTCGAAGAGAAAGCCCAAGAGTTTCGTCGGACGGGTCAAGCCATTTCTCTTCGCGAAGTCCCAGCGGCCTTGGACGCGCTGCTGGACTTGAAGTCGACGGAGTGCCGGCTCTTTCTCGAGGAGTTGGGGATCGACCATCACACCTTGGTCAAGCAGAAGAAGCTGCCGGTTGGGCCTGCCAGCGCTGAACAGATCGCCCGGGCTTTGTCCGGCGAGCTGACGGGTACTGGCCCCCGTCTACCCACCACTCCAGCCGAGGCGGTGTGGGATCTCGCACGGCTCGCCCCATGGGTGTTCTGGCTTGCGCGAGCGGATCGCCTTGCGCAGAAAGAGCTGAAGTGGTTCCCCGCGCGATTCGATGAGCTGATTGAAGTCGCCAAGGGCCTCCAGTCTTTGAAACGACTGACTGGACTCCAGAGGTTCAGTTTCACCTTTCAGGGGGGACTCAGTGTCCGTTTGTTTCGTCCCCCCAAAGGTCACAAGAACGAAAGCCAAGGAGGGATTTTAGACCCCTCGATCTTCCCGCTGTCCTTTAAGTTGCGGGAAAGCTTCCGCAAGTTGATCGGCGCGAATGCTTCCACGTACCTGGGCGTCCTCATACACGCCACTGAACGCGGCTCGAATCGCCGAAAAATTGAACCTTATCATGGCGCTTCCATGAGCATCTCGAATGCCAGTTTCGGCTATCTGCTCCAGCCTGAAAAGAAGAGCATGACCTGTCGCTTTGGCTACCCTTGGGTGGTGGCCGGTTACAGCGCCATTCAAGGGAAGTATGTCGGGATCATCATTCCCCAGGTAGGCGGCCTGAGCATCGGCGAGCGCGCCATCACCGTGGGCCTGACGATGAACAGGGGACCTCTCAAGGATGGGGTTCCCGTCCCCAGGCTCCCTTTCATACGGCTACCCATTTTTTTCTCCTGCAGCGTCGGAGGGGACCCGGTGGAATATGTCACCGGCCCCCTCCTTCGTTTTTTCGAGCTCGTCGAGAAGCAAATGCGCACGGTACGAGGCTGGCTCTGGCCGCGCGCTCGTCAAACAGCGACGTCTCACGACGCACAAGCGGCCGAGTTGGGGTGAACTTCGCTCAAAATCCCGCGGATTCCGCGGGAAAATGAGCACAGTTCGGGTACGAGAGCCCGCCTATTGTCCTTAACTGAGTGCGGCTCGGGGAAGAGCTCCACCTTCTGAAAGTCGTCCCAGGTCGCGAGCGCCATTAGTCGTGATCGTGGTGGGGATGGGCTTGGAGGTGCGCCTCTTGAAGCTTCTCGGCTCTGGCCTCCACGGCCGCCAGCGCGTCGCGCGTCGCGCCGCTGGCCTTGAGGACGTGATGGAGCCGGCTGGCCAGATCCAGCGAGAGGTGATGGTCCTCCTGCTTTTCGGCCTCGCCCAGTATCTTCTCCAAGCGATCCTTGAGCAGATCGTAGACTTCCAGATGGATCAAGGCATCGGCGGCTGCCACGCGGGCGGTCAGCTGTCGCTTCCCGTCGTCGGTGAGCTTGACCAGATCCTGGACCGCCTCATCGCGCTCGCCCCCCGCGGCCTTGACCACCGCCATCGCGACCCCACCGCGCTCCGGGATCAAGAATTCCTCCATCTGCGCGTAGGTGCGCGCCTCGTCGTGCATCCCCTTCTGGGCCAGCAGCTCCGCCAGGCCGTCGAACGCCCGGATCAGCTCCTCGCCGAAGTGGGCGAACACCTCTTGCACGAACCCCTCATCGGCGCCGTCGCCTTTTACCGGCACCTTGGCCTTGAAGCCGTCCAGCTTCTCGAAGGCCGCTTTCACCGGTCCTTCCGTGCCGCCGTCCAGCCGCCGTAGGGCCGCGTTGCAAAGCTCGCCGACCGTCGCCGCGTAGTCGGTAGGCATCAGCCTGTCACCCTCCAGCCGGCGCCAGAGCTCGCTGGCGGCGGCGAAGGGAAAGCGGGCGAACTGGCCGGTCCCCTTCCATTGAGCCTGCCACTCCAAAGCAATCGCCATCGGGTACTTCTCTTGAGCCAATGCGCGGTAGCCGCCCTCGTCCATCGCTACGCCGTAGTGATTGAGGGTTCCCAGGATCGCCCCGTTGGAGCTGTCCTTCAGACCTGCGCTCTGCCAGTTCTTCGCCACCCGCTCCGTGCTCACGTTGCTCTCCCTTAGAGATTGGCCCCAACCCCGGAGGGGTTTGGCACCACCGGCCAGGCGGTGGGCTGCCGTCGCCCGTCCTCTACCCGACGCGCCAGGAAAGGGACAGCGCCACGTTGCTGGAACGCGCGCTTGTAGGCAGCGAAGCCTCCCCCCTCGCGATGGGCGTCCCACGCGGCGAGCCCCGCCTCGGGTCCGCATTGCGCCAGGATGTACTCGACCCACGCCCACCGGGCTGAGGTTGGCCTCACCTCCGCCTTGCCCTGCAGCCCGCGCCGCAATCGCTCGAGCTTGGACTCCACCGCCTTGATGCCCGCGAAGGGAGCGCCATCGAGCGGGGTGTTGCGCTTGGCGACGAAGGGAGCCACGCCCAACGCAACCGGGAGGATACGGGACAGCTCGCGGGTGAAACGCACCAACTCGTCGATGTCGTCGTCCTCTTCCATTGGAAGGCCGACCATGCTGTAGACCTTGAGCCTTTCCATCCCGGCGACCCGCGCGTATTGAGCGGCGCGAACGATCTGCTCCTCGCTGTGCTTGCGGTCGACCAGGTTCCGCATGCGCTGTGAAGCGCCGTCCGAGGCCACGGTGAGATGTTGCGCTCCTCCCTGCCGCAAAGCGGTGACCAGTGGTTGGGTCAACCGGTCGGCGCGAAGCGAGGAGACGCCCACCTCCCGGCCGGAGCCGACAATCGTCTCCAGAAGCTCCACAATCCGCGGGTGGTCGGTCACCGCGGCGCCCACCAGCCCTACTCGCCGCGCATGGTCCGGGATCAGGGAGAGCACCCGTTCCGGCGGGACGGTGCGCATTCCGCCGTTGGTGGTTCTGCGCATCACGCAGTAGTGGCAGCCGCGCGAGCAGCCCCGCTCCGGCTCGATCAGGAACATCGAGCGCAGCTCGGTGTGCGGCGTGACGATCTGCGACCGGGCCGGGAGCTGTGAGTCTTCGGCGCGGGCTACGAAGAACGAGCGACCGCCGATCCCCGGAACGCGGAAACCCGGGATCGCCGCCAGGTGGGCCATCAGGGCCGAGCGGGAATCGATCGAACGGACCGCATCGATCAGGATCGGAAGCAGGGTCTCCGCCTCACCCTGGACCAGGAGGTCGACGAACGGCTCGAGCGGCTCCGGATTGGAGAAGGTCAGCGGCCCGCCCGCGACCACCAGGGGATGCGACCCGTTCCTCTCGGCACGGAGCACCGGCAGTCCGGCGAGCTCCAGCATGGAGAAGAGGCCACTCAGCTCCAGCTCGTAGGCGACCGAGAAGGCCAGCACCGGGAAGCTGGAGACCGGCGCCTGGGACTCCAGTGTGAAAAGCGGAAGGCGCGTCCGCTTGAAGGCCTCCACGTCATCTGGGAGGAAGGCTCGCTCCGCACCCACGTCCGGCATGGCGTGAAGCTCGCGGTAGATGGTCTGGAACCCCAGCGAGCTCATCCCTACCGAATAGGGGCTGGGATAGCAGAGGGCTACCTTGAAGGGCGCATCGCTGAAGAGCGTGCCCTGCTCATCCTCCAGGAGGGCACGGGCTCGGGCGACGGGGGCGTATCGGGCATCCATGACGGCGGCTCGAGGAGCCCAGGCCGATGGGTATGCCAGATGGGCGGGGCGACTTTCAACTCGGGCAGAATTCTCGCAGCGCTTGCCTGTCGGTGGACGAGCGGCCGTCACAGTTGATATTGACTTTGAAAATCATTATCGATACTGCAACGTCGCTCGATATGGCTCTGACCTCACAGGCTCCCAGCTCCAGCAGCAACGCGGCGCCCTGGCCTCTCTCGTACGACGGCCCGCCGCGGCTTTCCCCGCGGATTGCGCGTGATCCGCTTCGTCCCATCCGCTTTCCATAAACCGTTCAATCGCAGAGTAGTACTTCCGCAATTGCATCTCGATCGGCTCCCGGGCCTGCGTCTGTTTGAAGTCGTAAAGAATCCCGATCAAAGCACCTTCCTTCACTTCAGCCGAACCAAAGGCTCGATCTTCCTGTGCCCAAGTAACGATGGAAGAAAGCAGTAGCAGGAAGGCAATGCAAACAAAGGATAT
>JBGTHI010000225.1:0-2378 GCA_041746295.1 Myxococcaceae bacterium | reverse complement strand
CGCCCGCCTCGGCGCAGGACGGCGCCATGTCCGGCGGCGGAGGCTGTGGGTAGAGGCAGCGATAGCACGGGCCCTTCCCGGCGTAAAACGTCGTGACCTGTCCCTCAAAGCGGAAGATCGAGCCGTGGATGTTGGGCTTCTTCTGCATCACGCAAGCGTCGTTGAGAAGGTAGCGGGTGGGAACGTTGTCGCCGCCATCCAGGACCATGTCGAAGCCGTCGAGGATCCGGAGCACGTTCTCGGAGGTGAGCCGCTCTTGAAAGGGCACGACTTTGACGTCCGGGTTGAGCTGCGCTAACGCCTCGCGCGCGCTGTCGGTCTTGGGCTTTCCTACGCCATCCAGCCGGTGGAGAATCTGACGTTGCAGGTTGCTCTTGTCGACCACGTCCATGTCGACTACGCCGATGGTCCCCACGCCCGCCGCCGCGAGGTAGAGCGCGGCGGGAGAGCCGAGCCCGCCCGCTCCCAGCAGTAGCACGCGGCTCTTGAGCAGCTTGGCCTGACCCTCTTCGCCGACTTCGGGGATCGACAGGTGGCGCCGGTAGCGTTCCTTTTGATCCGGAGTCAGCACGAACGGCTTATCTACCGGGTAGGTGGCGTCGCTCCAGCGGCTGAAGCCGCCGGCCATCGAGGAGACGTCCTTGTAGCCCAGATCCTTGAGAGTCTTTGCAGCCAGCGCCGAACGGACGCCACCGGCGCAATAGAGGACGATCGGCTCGTCTCGCTGGGCTTTTTCCTCGATCCGCATTTCCAGGAAGCCGCGGGGCACGGAGAGTGCCCCGGGAAGTCGACCTTGCCCGTACTCCTCACCTTCGCGCACATCGATCAGCTGGAACTTCTCTCCGCTGTCGAGCTTGCGCTTCACCTCGTCGACCGACAGCTCGCGGATCGCCTTCTTCACTTCGGCCAGAAGCTCTCGATAGTTGGACGCCATGTGACCCTTTGATTCGAGTTGACCGGTGTGCGTCAAGCGGCGGCGGCTCGGCCGGTGGATTTTATAGAGCGGCGTCGTTATAAGCGCACGCCTACCGGAGAGCCGCCCCATGACGACCGCCCCCGCCGAGAACAGCCCCCCGCCGTCCACCTTCAAGCTGACCGAGCGCGCCGTGGCGCAGGTGAAGACGGTGATCCAGGGGCAGGGCTGGGAGGGCTACTTCCTGGCGGTGCGCGTGGTGCCGTCGGGCTGCAATGGGCTGGGTTACGACCTCAACCTGGTCAAGGACACCAAGGAGGGCGACCAGATCTGGGAGCAGGACGGCGTGAGGATCGCCACCGATCCGCTCTCCTGTCAGTACCTGGAGGGGATGGAGGTCGACTACGTCTCATCGATCCAGGGGGCGGGCTTCAAGTTCCAGAACCCCAACGCCAAGTCGTCCTGCGGCTGTGGTCAGACCTTCTCGGCCTAAAGAGCGTGTTGAATTGGCCGTCGCGAGTAGGGATCCAGCAGCCCTCCCCTTTTCAGTAAGCGCCACAGTCGAACCTCAGCAGTCCCGCTGCCAGGCGTGAAGCGACCGCCCCTTGACCTGCTGCGAGACATGTCAGCCAGCATGCGTTGCCGCTAACTCCCAGGCATACCTGCGAGGCGATAGACGCCCGGATAGACGGCACTCAGCCGTCCCGACCCTGCGGGCGACTCCGCTACCGGTCAGCGGAGCCATGAGCTGAACACGAGACGCCAGCCTGTACTGACGCTCGAAAAGTCGCGTCAGCCGTTGTTCTGAGTCGTTTAGCCTCCGGATTCCGGCATCTATCCGACTCAGAATGCCTTCAGATTCTCCGGGCGACGCCGTCGCCCGACCTGCCTTGGCTTCGCCGCGGTGCTCAGAGACCTAGAACCACTGGCGCCGCAGCGATGTCGCGCGGAGAGCCTCCTCCAACGATCCGGGGTAGCCTATTTGACTGACCTCGAGCGCGGCGCACGCGCCCACTGCCAACTTCGACAAAGTGCTCGCTAAGCGTGCCGAGAGCCTGGCTGCCGCATAGAGTCCTTTCGAGCACTAATTTCCGGGGAGCTGTACTTGGTCAACCTGAGACCTCTTTCTGAGGACAGGCCTTTAACGGGACTGTGCCGCCTGCCCAAACAGCTTGAGCCAGGCCGCTCCGAAGGTCTGCTGATCGCGCGACCGTCGCTCCGCACGCCGCTTCTCCGCGTCGGCGAAGGCGGCCTTTTCCTCCGGGGTGGTCAGTTGCAGCGATGGGACCGCGATCCGGGTACCGTCCGGTCCCAGCGCAACCAGGGTGAGCAGCGCGCTGGTGGCGGTTTTCAGCTCTCCACTGATCGGGTTCTCCGCCGTCACCACCACGCCCACCTCCATCGAGGTGTGAAAGGCGGCCAGCACCCGCGCCCGCAGCGTCGCGATCTCCCCCACGCGGATCGG
>JBGTHI010000224.1:0-3198 GCA_041746295.1 Myxococcaceae bacterium | reverse complement strand
GAGGTCGCCGCCCTTGCAGCCGCGCTCGATCGGCTCGAGCCCGACTCCGGCTGCCGCGCCACGGTGCTCGCAACCGACCTCCTCGAGCTCACGGCCCGCATGGTGCCCGAGCTCGAACGGGCAGCACCGGAAGCGGCTGATGCGTTGATCGACGCGGGCCTGGCACTCGAGAGCTTCTACATTTCCCCGCAAGAGGCCCTGGTTCCCGCGGGCTTGGAGAAGGCTCGCCTCATCCCCTTTCAGCAGTGGGGCGGCTCCGCCAAGTACGCGAAGAAGCTCTCCGAGCGGCTGCCCGAGCACAAGCGCTACGTCGAACCCTTCTGCGGCGCCGCCGCGGTCTTCTTCGCGAAGCAGCCGGTCGCCGACGAGATGCTCGCGGACGCCGACCCCGACGTGGTGTTCGCGCACAAGTACATCCAACAGATGACCCCGCAGTCGATGGCGGCGTTGAAGCGCCACATCTGGAAGGTTTCCCGGACCGGATTCGAGCGTGCCCGACGGTGCGAACCGGCATCCGACGCTGAGCGTTTCTGGAAGCACGTCTATGGGCGCCTCTGCACGTGGGGCGCGAAGCCCAACATGTCGGGCTTCGCCAGCATCCACGACGGCCAAAGCTACGACATCGAGGAGCTCTGGCGCTTCCAGGAGCGACTCAAGGGCGCGCGACTGGTCACCCAGGACTGGAAGAAGACGCTCGTGGAGAGCGACGGACCCGACACGCTGTTCTTCATCGACCCGCCATATGCCGAGGAGTGGGCGGTCGGCGAGGGCATCGCGCCGGAGGAGATCGCGGCGGCGGTGGCGAAGCTCAAGGGCGCCTACGTCATCGCCTACACCGACTCCGCTGCAGCTCGCCGCGCGCTCGCGAAGGTCGGACGCCCCTTCACGATGCGGATCCCCGAGGGGCGGGGCGCCGGCCAGTGGAAGAAGCGGAGCCGTCTCTTCGTCGCCTCGTTCAAGATTGAAAAGGCAGATGACCTGGAGTGGATCGATGTTCCGACCGAGCCCGCTGCTCCGAGCGACCTGGTCACCGCCGTGCTCGCCAAGCGCATCCCGCTCCTCAAGACAGGAGAGGAGCGCTACGTGTTCGGCATCGTCCTCGAGCCCGAGACGGTGGACGCCCAGAAAGACATCTACTCGGCCACCGAGGTGCGAGACGCAGCGCACCGGTTCATGGAGGAGTACCAGAACATCGGGCTCATGCACCGGGGCTACGTGAACGAAGCGGTGAAGATCCTCGAGTCCTACGTGGCGCCGACAGAGTTCGAGGTCGATGGGACGAAGGTCAGAAAGGGCACGTGGCTCCTGGCGGTCAGAGTCATGGACGACAAGCTTTGGCGTCAGGTGAAGGCCGGCGAGCTTGGCGGGTTCTCGATCGGTGGATCCGCGCTGAGGCAGCCCGCGACCTCCTGAAGTGGCTGCGACCGAAGCTACCGGGGCTTCATGCTCCACTCGCCAATTGTGAGATGATCGCGAGCAACTGCGCGAGGTCGAAGGGCTTATCGACGCGGAGGTTCGGCACGCGCTCTATGAACTCCTTCGCGCCGGACGAGAACGCGCCTCCCGTGGCGAACACCATCCGCTCAGCCAAGCGAGGCCAACCCGCCTGGATGGCCGCGTGAACGTCCATGCCGGACATCTCCGGCATCATCAGGTCGCAGATAACGACATCGAATGCGCTGCCCTGCCCGAGAATCCGCAGGGCCTCCTGGCCGCCGCAGGCGGAGACAACGTCGTGCGCGCGTTCGAGCATCCGTACGTAGGCGCGCAGTAGCTGCGGCTCGTCGTCGATGAGGAGGACTCTGGCCCGGCGCGTAGTCGCTCGCAGGTTCGCGGGAGCGGATACGGCTTGGCGAGGGATCCTCCCCGTCTCAACGGGGAGGACGATCGTGAACGTCGTCCCTTTCCCAAGGGTCGAGTCGACCAGGATGTCTCCGCCGTAGCCGGCGATGATTTCGTGCGAGATGGCGAGACCGAGACCGGTGCCGATGCCTTTGGGCTTGGTGGTGAAGAACGGCTCGAAGATGCGCTCTCGGACCTCAGGCGACATGCCGATCCCGGTGTCGGAGATGGAGATGCGCACCTGGTGACTGTCGCACTCGGTGCGGATGCTGATGACATTCAAGTCTGCTCTACCGTCGGGGACGGCGTGGGCTGCGTTGACGAGCAAGTTGAGGACGACCTGAGATGCTCTCCCTGGGCTCACCGCTATGCGCGGAAGCTCTCCCAGGTGCTTCTCCAGGCGCGCGCGGTGTCGAATCTCGTTGAAGACGACGTTGATGGTGCCGTTGACGACCGCGTTGAGGTCGACGAACTCGACATCGTCCTCGTCTACCCGAGAGAGGGTTCTCAGCTCGCGGGTGATTCGGCGGATGCGATCAGCCCCCTCGATGCTGTCCCGCGCGACCGATGACAGCTCCTCGAGAAGATCATCCAACTTCGAGCGTGCGATGACCGCTTGGATGCGACTGCGCTCCTCATCTGAACCGCCGTTCCGCAGTTCGCTGAGGACATCTCTAATCGCCTGGACGCTTTCCTTGAGAACGTTCTGGTTCGCGAGGACGTACGCCAGCGGGTTGTTGATCTCGTGGGCCACGCCGGCGGCGATCTGGCCAACCGAGGCCAGCTTCTCCGTCTGAATCAGCCGGGCCTGAAGTTCTTTCTGCTGGGTCACGTCTCGGACGACGACGTGGGCGCCGAGCACCTTGCCGTTGGGCTTGAGCGGCTGAAGCGCAATCGAGAACCAGCACGTCTTGCCCGAGAGCTGCAACCGGACCTCAGTCTCCGTGAGTTCGCCCCGCAGTGTTCTCTCGAGCAGCTGTCGGTGAGCGGGCTCCTCGGAGGCTGGGAAGAAGGTCCAGAACTTCCGTCCGACTGCCTCCTCCGGGGTGAGCCCGGTCAGCGCGTGAACTCTTCTGCTGGCTGCCGACACCTCGCCATCGCGGTCGACGGCGAGGATGACGTCCCGCGCGTTCGCGAAGAAGGCTTCCCAGTGTGCTGCCCCATGAGTGACGGGCTTGTGCTGAGCTTCGGATGGCGAGCGCGCGCCGTCTGGTTCGTGGTTGAGGTGCGTGATCATGGCGCGCCTCTACGACCTGCGAGCAGAGCTGCTGCAGCTCCCGCCGTCGGACATGAACAGCAGCAAATCCCGATACTTGCGCTCAACTGGGGGGGGGGGGGGGGTACACCTAAAAGTGG
>JBGTHI010000223.1:0-1744 GCA_041746295.1 Myxococcaceae bacterium | reverse complement strand
CGGACGACAGCCGCTGATCGCCCGGGGCAGCGCGGCGCATTGGTGCGACAGTCCTAGTCAAAAGTTGCAGCCGAACGACAACAAAGAGACACGAACTAACACTCTGCTCTATTGAAAGAGTCTGGATTGTGCCCTTTTGGGGCAGCGCTTGCTTGCACTCTCCCAGAGGCTGCCCAACCGTAGAGCTGAAGCTGATGAGCGAGCAGGCGAGATTGGCGGTCTTTAGAGCTTGGACCTCGGGGGTCACGCAATGTCGGACACGAATGATTCGGATAAGGACAACAAAGGAAGCATGACCGTGGCCGAGGCGGGCCGGAAGGGCGGAGAAACGGTCCGCAACGAGCGCGGTCGTGAGTTCTACGAGACCATCGGCCGCAAGGGCGGAGCCACGGTCAAAGCGGAGCGCGGCCGTGCCTTCTACGAGGCGATCGGTCGCAAGGGCGGAGAGACGGTCAAAGCGGAGCGGGGTGCGAAGTTCTACGAGGAGATCGGGAAGCGCGGGGGCGAGAGGGTCAAAGCCACCCGAGGTCCGAACTTCTACGAGGAGATCGGGCGCAAGGGCGGTCAGACCGTGAAACGGCTGATCGAAGAGGGCAAGCGTGCTACGCGCGCCGCCCAGCAGTCCGCTCAAGTGCAGGCCGAGCCGGTCGTGGAAGACGGAAAAGACAACTCAGGCAGCGAACGATAGCCCAGGCAGGTGCCGGCGCCCATTCAGGAGATCGACATCGGCCATCCGCAGCCCCGTTCATTGGAACGGGCGCTGCAGCTGCTCCGGGTCGGTGAGGCGATCGCTTTCCCTGGAGATACCGGCTACGCGGTCGGCTGTGAGCTTTGTTCCAAGCGGGGCGGAGAGACGCTGGCCCGGCTTAAAAGGCGGCCCAAGGGGTTGCCCCCCACGCTGCTCTGCTCGAGCATGACCGAGCTGGCTCGGTATGGCCGGGTTTCCAACACCGCCTTCAGGACGCTCCGTCAGCTGACGCCTGGCCCCTTCACCTTCGTGCTGGAGGCCACCCGCGAGGTGCCCCGGAGCCTGCTGGGGTCCGGCGAGCGGGTGGGATTGCGCGTTCCCGACGCGGCGATTCCCCGAGCTCTGGTGGAGGGGTTGGGCTCGCCGCTGTTGAGCCGCTCCGCCACACTGGAGGACGGTGAGCGGCTTCTCGACGGGCGGGACATCAAGGCTCGTTGGGGCGACCAGCTAGGGCTGATCCTGGATGGGGGCGAGCCGGCCGAGGGGCCTTCGACGGTACTCTCCCTGATCGACGACGAGCTGGAGCTGCTGCGAGAAGGGGTTGGGGAGGTCGACCTCGAATGAAAGGTGGAAGCCTGAGCTCCGCCGAGGCGGCCTTTGATCTCTTCATCGTCTACCTGCGCGCGGAGCGCGGCCTCTCGGCCCGCACCGTTGATGCCTACGGCTCCGACGTCCGGGCCTATCTGGAGGACCTGGTCGAGCGGGGCGTGAAGGGCTTCGCGGGGGCGCGCCCCGCCGACGTCTCGAGCCACTTCGACCGGCTGGCGGCGCGAGGGTTGGCACCTCGAAGCCGGGCGAGACATCTGGCTGCGCTGCGGGAGTTCCATCGCTTCCTCCGGGACGAGGGGCTTGCGTCGAGCGATCCCACCGAGGGGCTGGAGCTGTCGCGCGGCCGGTCCCGGCTTCCCTCCATCCTGGGGCTGCGGGAGGTCGAGCGGCTTCTCGCCGCGCCCAAGCTGGGCACGCCCGAAGGGACGCGGGACCGCGCGATGCTGG
>JBGTHI010000222.1:0-4856 GCA_041746295.1 Myxococcaceae bacterium | reverse complement strand
CCTTCCGGCTTGCAAACCACGCGATGCTCTTGCAGCAGCAAAGGTCGGGCCATCCCCAGCGGGCGACGACCTTCAACCGCGACATTCTCAAGCTCGACGTCGAAGGCGAACCCGCCGCCGCCACCAAGGCTCGAGGCTCCTGGCGGCCGTTTCAAATTGCGTTCGTCCTGGCCGCACTTCGTTCTACCGCGCTCAAGGATGCAGCACGCCGCGAGACGGTCGAGCTCATCTTCTTCCCCACTGGAGGAGGGAAGACCGAGGCCTATCTGGCGCTGACGGCTTTCTCCATTTTCTACCGCAGGCTGAAGGACCCGCGAGACGCCGGAGTCGACGTGCTAATGCGCTACACGCTGCGGCTGCTCACCGCTCAGCAGTTCCAGCGGGCCTCCTCGCTTATCTGCGCGATGGAGCACCTCCGGAGCGAGGATGAGAAGGAGCTAGGGGAGGCCGAGATCTCGATCGGCGTCTGGCTCGGCGGCTCAGTGACGCCGAACTCGAGAAAGGATGCGGTGGCCTCCCTGACCAGCCTTAAGAAGGAGGGGGAGTCAGGCGAGAATCGCTTCGTCTTGCTGCGCTGCCCGTGGTGTGCCGCCCAGATGGGACCGATCAAGTCGTCCGGAAAGGGATCGGGCCGGCGCAGGGGCGTAGAGCCGAAGGTCGCGGGGTACGAGATCCGGGCGGATACCGTCGCCCTCCGGTGCCCGGACCAGCGCTGCGCCTTTCACTCGAAGCTGCCGATCTACGTTATCGACGAGGACGTCTACGAGCAGCGTCCGTCGCTAGTTATCGGCACGGTTGACAAGTTCGCAATGCTGGCCTTCCGTCCCGCGGCGAGGTCGCTCTTCGGTCTCAGCGACGACGGCACCAGGGAAGTCAGCCCGCCGAACCTGATCATTCAGGACGAACTGCACCTGATCTCCGGGCCGCTTGGTTCGATGGTGGGCCTCTACGAGACGGTTATCGAGGAGTTCTGTACCGACCGCCGCGGGGAACCGCCCGTAAAGCCCAAGATCGTCGGCTCGACCGCCACAATCCGGCGCTACGAGCAACAGATCCGGGACCTCTACTGCCGCGACGATGCTGCGCTGTTCCCGCCACGCGGACTCGACGCAGGAGATTCCTACTTTGGACGCTACGCACGCGCCGAGAATGGCACCTTGCTTCCCGGTCGCGTCTACGTCGGGATTCACGGCTCCGGGCTGGGCTCGATCCAGACCGCACAGGTAAGGACTCTTGCCACCCTCCTGCAGGCGGCGGGCCTGCTCGATGCAGAGGTGCAGGACCCGTGGTGGACCCTTCTGGTCTTCTTCAACAGCCTGCGGGAGCTCGGCACCTCGCTGTCTCTTCTGCAGTCGGACATCCCCGACTACCTCCGCGTCTTGCGGAAGCGCCAGGGCCTCGCGCTTGAGCAGTCACGGCGGCCGTGGAACGTTCTGGAGCTCACCGGCAGGCTCCGGAACGACGAGGTTCCCCGGGCGATTGAGGAACTGGAACGGAAGCTCGGCTCTGCTGGGCACCAGCCCGTCGATGTGTGCCTCGCCTCAAATATCGTCGAGGTCGGCATCGACATCGACCGGCTTTCGCTGATGGCCGTCGTTGGCCAGCCAAAGACCACCGCGCAATACATCCAGGCGACCGGCCGAATCGGCCGGAGCTGGTGGGAGCGGCCAGGCCTCGTCACCACGCTCTATAGCCCTTCGAAGCCACGAGACCGGTCCCATTTCGAGAAGTTCCGCTCTTACCACGAGCGGCTCTACGCGCAAGTGGAGCCAACCAGCGTGACGCCGTTCGCCCCGCCGGTCCTGGACCGCGCCCTTCACGCCGTCATGGTCGCTTACGTCCGGCAGCTTGCCGCGTCGGACCTCGGTCCTCGGCCGGTGCCGGACGAGCTTCTCGAGAGTGCTCACGACCTGCTGCGGAAACGCGTCGAGCATGTTGACCCCGAGGAGATCGAGCGCTTCGAGGCAACGTTCAAACGCCGGGTTGAGCAGTGGGAACGCTGGCAGTACCGGGACTGGCAGGCAGATTCTGACTCTGAGGACTATGCGCTTCTGCGGTTCGCCGGGGAATATGCCGACCGCGAAGAACAGCAGCTCTCGTGGTCGATCCCGACCTCACTCCGAAACGTCGATGCGGAGTGCCGTGCCGCGATCTCTAGGGCCTACATCATCGATGACGATGCCGGAGGAAGCTGATGTCGAGGGCTCCGGTGCGCCGCGCACACCTCGTTGCGCCGTTCGGGACAGGCGCCCTCCTGGTTGCTCCGGACGGCACCTCGATGGTCGCGGCGGGCCTAGATCACTGGTTCGGCCAGTACGGCGCAGAGCGGGACAGCAGGTATGCCGACGACGAGGAGTTCCGGATCGAGGAATGGCGCCTGCAACGCCGGCTCGGAACAAGCCACTTCCGCCTGCCACCCGACTACCGCCGGCAAAGGCGCGGCCGGCAAGTGCCGAACACAGGACTCACGATCCCGTTTCTTCGCTTCCCGCAGTGGCATTTCTGCTGGCGGTGCAAGCGCCTGGCCCACCTCCCCCTAACGGCAGTAGGGCGCCAGAAATGCCCGGTGTGCCAAAGCGAGGGCAAGTACGCCCTCCTGGCCCAGGTTCCGTTCGTCGCAATGTGCGACGCGGGCCACCTGCAGGACTTCCCATGGCGTGAATGGGTGCACAGAATGCCGCGTCCTGACTGCTCCTGCGAGCTCAGCCTCATAGCTACGGGCGGGACGACGCTCGCCAATCAGGTCGTCCGGTCTAGCTGCGGCAAGAAGCGGAGCCTGTCTGGGATCGTCGAAGCCCGGCCCGACGGGACCAAGACGACACTCAGCAGCACCCTCGCACCTGGGACTGAGGAGTATCTCTGCCGGGGAATGATGCCCCAGCACGGCAGCGAGGAGGAACACGGCTGCGCCCGCCCGCTGCGCGGAAGCTTGCGGTCGGCGTCGAACCTCTACTTCGGGCTGATCCGAAGCGCGATCTATGTGCCGCGGTCCGAGGCGGGAGTTCCAGCAGAGCTCCTCGCAATTCTCCGCGAGCCCGACCCGGTCAACTACATCACCGCGATGGACGACATGGGCCGCGCGGTTGAGGGAGCCAAGGTGAGAAGACTGAGTCCACGGGCGCTCAAGTCGTATGCCGACAGCGAGATTGAACAGGCAGCCGCAGTGATCCTCGCCGAGCTAGCCGACGACGGCGAGATACCCGAAGACCAGGGCGAGGACGAGGAGGCCGAAGAACAGTTCAGGTGGACCGAGGCGTCGGTGCTCCGGGAATCAATAGACAGTTCTGAGCTGACCGTCGCCCCAGTGGCCCCGCGTAGCTATTCCGGCGTTGCTGGAGAGGTGTTCTCGGCGATCAACCTCGTTGAGAGGCTTCGCGAGACTCGCGTTCTCGCCGGCTTCAACCGGGTTTTTCCTGAACAGCAGGCCGACTTCGAACAGCGGGCTGTCCAGCTTTGGGCGAACCGGCCGGCCAGAGACGAGAGCTGGCTTCCTGGTTACTGCGTGTTCGGCGAAGGCCTATTCCTGGAGCTCGACAACGCCAGAGTCCGTGAATGGGAGGCCCTCGACAAGGTGCAGGATCGCGTGAACCTCCTGCGCAGCCGGTACGAGCAGGCCCAGGCAGAACGGCAGCTGCGGGACCGGGACATAACCGCCCGCTTCGTACTGGTTCATGAGCTCGCGCACGTGCTCATGAACCAGCTCAGCTTCGAATGCGGCTATAGCTCGGCCGCGCTACGAGAGCGCCTCTACGTCTCGTCTGGGGGAGACCGCGAGAGTGCGGCGGTGCTGATTTACACGGCAGCGGGCGACGCCGAAGGCACGATGGGAGGCCTCGTCCGTATGGGCAGGCCGGGGTACCTCGAGGGCGTGCTCGACCAGGGTCTGAGAAACGCAAGCTGGTGCGCTGCCGACCCCGTTTGCATGGAGATCGGCACAGCAAGCGGCCAGGGCCCAGACTCATGCAACCTCGCCGCGTGCCACAGCTGCGGCCTGGTCCCTGAGACGGCCTGTGAGGAGTTCAACCGGTTCCTCGACCGCGGATTGCTGGTCGGTACGACAGACGATCCCAGCCTCGGCTTCTTTTGCTTCAACGGCTGGGAGCCGTAACCCTCTTCCCGCGTCAAGGCAACCGGCGGGCCACTTTGGGCTGCGGCCAGATTTGGATGCCCTAGCCGCCCCCAGCCTTCGCGCGCTCGCGCCGGCGAATCTCCGCGGCGATCGGGCCGTTGGGCCAAGGCTCCGCATGGTCTAGCTGGTAGTACGTAACGATTCGGCCCTGCTCCTTGTGCTTCGTCGGCCTGATCTTCCACCCCAGCACCCGCAGTTCCCGAAGCCGTTTCTGCCAGTCCTCCTGGTACTGCTTCGCGCTCGCAACGCGCTCGAGGAGATCACCGCGGACCGGGGCTCCCTTGAAAGCGTTGAGCAGCTCCCCGATACGGCGGTGGGGCTCATCGAAGTTGACGGCCTGCCGGATCTCGGCGGCGAACTGGTCATAGGTCGCGTAATAGTTCTTCTTTCCTTCATTGCATTCCGAGCACATGGCCTGGAGGTTGTCGAGGTCATTGGTGCCTCCCCAGTCGCGGGGAATCTTGTGGTCGACGTGCAGAACGACGGCGTGCTCAGCGGGAGTGCGCCCGCACTGGTCACAGCGCTGGTTCCGCAAGACGTAAGCCCGGTCTTTCTTGCTGATGCCACTTAGGGCGGCTTTCGGAGCTGTAAGCCGCCCACGAAGCTCGTAGCGGGTCAGCTTGCCGGAGCGCTTCCGGTCGATCTCAAACTCGCGGTAGAGCTCGCGCATCCGGCGGTTCAGGTGCTCCTGCTGCCCGGCCTCCACGCCGAGGACATCGCGAATCTC
>JBGTHI010000221.1:0-1637 GCA_041746295.1 Myxococcaceae bacterium | reverse complement strand
GCCGACCGATTCGACCGAAGCGGAGGCACGGGTCCGCCCGGGCCGGAGCGAGATCCCGGGGGTCCGGGGGAAGGGCGAAGTCATTCCCCCGTCCTAATAAAAGACCATCTCCGCGCTGGAGAGCAGCGCGAAGCAGAGAGGCCGGGCAAAGGCCTCGGCGTTGCAGCCGGACTGGGCGCACTCGCCCGCCGCGGTGGTCACCTCGTTGCGCTCCTCGCTGGTCGGCGCTCGGCCGTAGAACGATCGCAGCTGGTGCTCCAGGATCTGCTGTCCCAACACCGCATCGGTCGCACGGCCGGCCGACACCCCCGCGGGCAGCAGCCCCTCGATTGGCGCCCGCCCCTCTCGCTGATTCAGGTCCGGGCTGCAGAGCTCGTTGACGAAGTTGGTCTGCGTGGCCGTGGTGAGAATGCTCACCACCTTGAAGCGGCCGCCCACGATGTTGCTGGGGCAGCCGCCCAGGGTCCGGGCCAGCTCCGCCGCGTTGCGGTCGAGCTCACCGTCTGTCTGAAAGCCCCAGCGGGAGGCGTCGACCAGACGGAAGGCAGAGAGGCTGCCGGAGTCGATCAGCTGCTCCGGCTGGGCGATCCGGTGATCGCAGGAGGAGAGCGTCTTGCCGCCGAGCCTCGCGAGCGAATCGAGCCAGACCTCGGCGTCGAGCTGCTTCAGGGGTCCATAGGTCCAACGGTAGCTCTTGGCGCTCTCGCCCGACGAGGACTGGAGGTAGGCCGCGGAGGTGGCCACCGCGTAGTGCACCGACCGGATGTCTCCGTTGTAGCGGAGCACCCACTTCACCAGCTCCTCCCGGACCTCCGGCACCTGCGCTGCCAGATTGTAGCCCAGGTACTGCTCCAGCACGTCCTCTACCGCCTTCTCCCAGAAGGCGATGTTGCGGGCGAGGATCTTTCCCGGGAGCTGCATCCGACTCCACTCCTCCGGAGTGAGCAGCCCCTGCCACATCGTCAGCCGCCGCTCGCGGCCATCGCGATCCACGGATGCGCGGACGTCCGGCTGAAGGATCAGCTCCTCATAGCCCCAAAGGGTGCTGGCGCATTCCCCGCGGCGATCGGCGTCGACCTCTCCCTCTTCGTTGAGGCACTCGTACCGGACAAAGGCGTCAGGGAGCCGCAGGGCGAAGGCCCGGTGGTCGTAGTAGCCCTGCGACCAGAGATTGTAGAGCCGACTCATGTCCGCGCGCTCGTTCTCGAAGGGCGGCCTTCCCAGGAACTGGGTGAAGAGCGCCTCGGCGCGGTCGCGTGCATCGGCGTGACGGCGGACCAGGACCGGATGGGCGCTGGCGACCGCTCCGAAGAGATCATAGGGAATCAGACCGCGGTAGAGCTTGGAGACCAGCGCATCCATGTCGTAGATCGCCTCGACGTTCACGACTTCGTTTGCGTAGAGGAAGCGGTCGGCCATCCGGCGCTGATTGAGGAGGGCGAAGGCGGGATCGTCGATCAGGCGTTTCACCGTCGCGCCATATCCTCCGGCGCAGGCGGTCCCCACCTCGTCCGCGGAGAGATAACGCCCCTGAAGATCGACGTAGAGTCGGCGGCAGGCCTCGTGCGGGACGATCGGCTTGGAGGCCATCCCCACGCCCCAAAGGCTATGGCAAAGCCCCACGTTGACTGGATTCT
>JBGTHI010000220.1:0-4690 GCA_041746295.1 Myxococcaceae bacterium | reverse complement strand
GCTCCGCGCGCTCAAGCCCAAACCCGCGGAGCGCTACGCCACCGCCTCGCGCTTCGCCGCGGAGCTCTCGAGCGTCCGGCGCGCGCTGCGAATGGAGGCCACCGACGTGGAGCTTGGAAAGCTGCTGAGCTCGGTCTACGGTGCTGAGGTCGCGGCGGAGGAAGCGGCGCTGCGGGCGCTCCTGAATCCCGAGGACACGAGCCATTACTCCCAAGAAGATGAGCCGATCTTGGCTCCGCCCACTGCGGCCGCTTTCGAGCACGCGTGGGTCGAGCGTCCTTCCACGCTTGGCGCGGCGCGGCGGTCCTCACAGAGTCCCAGGCCGGCGGCGGTCCCGATAGAACGGGGGACCGATTCCAACGCGACGGTGATCCGTCCCTACCGGCCCCCTCCTGCCGTTCCGGTCTCACCTGCGCCCTGGTTGACCTACAGCGCGGTCTTCCTTGCTGCCCTGCTTCTGGGAGCCGCGGCCGCCTACCTCGTGTTGACGCGATGGTGATATGGCCGTGGATCGATGATCCGTGTTCTCACCGCCGGGGATGAAGAGCGGCTCGACGCCTTCTTGCGCGAGCATGCTGACAGCACCCTCTTCCTCCGGTCCAATCTGCGAGCCGCGGGGATCGTCGACGGTGGGAGACCCTTGCAGGCGACCTATGCCGCCTGGGTCGAGGACAACAAGGTGCAAGGAGTGGTCTCTCACGCCTGGAACGGCAATCTGATCTTCCAGGCGCGCGAGCATGCTGCGGAGCTGGCGCGCGCGGCCTCCGCCAGCTCGAAGCGGTTGGTGAAGGGTCTGATCGGCTGTTGGGATCAGGTCAGCGAGGCGCGCGAAGCGTTGAGGCTGGCCGGCGCCAGGACCTTCGTCAGTAGCAAGGAGCACCTGTTCTCCGTCGAGCTCTCCCGGGTGCGGGTACCGGGTCGGCTCGAGAGGGGGGATTGGATCTGCCGGCTGCCGAGGGGTCCGGAGATGGATCTGCTGTCCGTTTGGCGGCGAGATTTCCAGGTGGACACCATCGGTGAGCCGCCGTTCGACGGGATGGTGGCGGAGTGTCGCAAGGGGCTCGAGCGCCACCTGGGCGAAGGCTCGCTGTTCGTCTTGGTGGACGGTCAGACCCTCGCTTCAACATGTACCTTCAATGCCCGGGTCCCCGATTGCGTGCAGATTGGCGGAGTCTGGACTCCACCCCAGCTCAGAGAGCGCGGGTATGGGCGCGCGGTGGTGGCCGGCGCGCTGCAGCTTGCGCTGCGCGAAGGCGTTTCCAAGGCGGTTCTCTTCACCGACCAGCACAACCACTCCGCCAGGGCCGCCTACGAAGGGCTGGGGTTCGAGCGGGTAGGTGACTACGGCCTGATCCTCTTCAGCGACGGCCACCGCCTCCGCGCGGCGTAGCAATAGCGATCCCCTCAGGCCCTTCGGCGCTCCCGCGAGCTGAAGCTGCAGCTCCGTACGCACCGTTGCGTCCGGGACGGCGGTCTTGAAGTCGCTGGCGCTCACAAGGAGCGCGTTGGAACATTTGTCGATCGTCCTTCCGACTCCTAGAGTGGCCTCGCCGTTCGGGATCGTTATGCCTACCGGAGACCGACGCCATTTTTCATACTGCTCTGCTCTGGGTCGTCCTGACCGGGGCCATCCCAGCGTCGAACGAACGTCCCCCGCCCGAAGCCGCGGCGGAGGAGCAGTTCGATTTCGCCGCGATGAAATCGATGTCGCTCGAGGAGCTGCTCGACACGCAGGTGGTCTCAGCGACGAAGACACAGCAGAACCTGGGTGACGCGCCCGCCAACATCACCGTCATCACCGCGAAAGACTTGCGCGCCTGGGGTCACACCACGATCGCCGAGGTTCTCGATCGCCTCCTCGGTTTTTACATCGTCGATGACCACGTGCTGCCGAACGTGGGTGTCCGCGGCGTGCCCGGCAGCCTGCGCTCCGAGAGCGGCATCATCAAGGTGATGATCGACGGCCAGTCGGTCTCGTACCGTACCACCGGAGGAAACTGGCTGGGGACGGAGCTGGTCCCGTTTTCGGCCATCGAGCGGATCGAGATCGTCCGCGGGCCTGCCTCCGCGCTCTACGGTGCAGACGCCTTCATGGGCGTAGTAAACATCATCCTGATCTCGCCCTCCGACCAGCTCTCGACTGAGGGCGGCGGCGGCGTCAACGTGATCGGCAAGAACGTGGGCGGCGACGTAGATCTGAGAGCCGCGCGCATGTTCGGCAAGGCCGAGCTGACCGCCACCGCGCGGGTGCACCAAGAAGATCGCTCCGGCCTGCTCTTGCCGGAGAGCTCGCCGGCGCCGCACTTGCCCAACGGCGTGGAACGGACCGACCCGGCAACGGGGCTCCTGCGCCGCTCCGCCGTGGGGTTGTTGCGGTTGGGTTACCACTTCGACGACACCAGCTTCGTGAAGCTCACCGGCTACTTCTCCGGGCTGGAGGCTGGCGCCGAGTTCAGCGAGTGGGCACAGCTGGTACATCGGGAGGTCGACGGCATAGAAACGGGTGCCAGCCGACTCTCGCGCACCCAGGGGGGCTTGCTGCTCAATTCGCGGTGGGGCGTCTCTGAGACGTTCGGGCTCTCGCTCGACGGCAGCTTCCTCAACGGCCGCAAGACCGAGCGCGATCGACTGGAGATCGGCAGCCCGAGCTTCTACGTGCGGAGTGCCTCCTCCTTCCGCTCCATCAATCTTCAACTCGGCGGCGACTGGCGGCCCGTTCCTTCGGTAACGCTGGTCGCCGGTCTGGAGTTGCTCGTCGACGACGAAGAGCTTCCCACCGCCGCCCTCGTGCTCAAGAGCGATCTCCGCGGTCAGGCGGCCGGTACCGCGATCGATGTTCCGCGCCAAGGCCCAACCCACCAGGTGCTGGTCAACCCCGGTGCTCTATTGCAGGCAACCTGGCAGGCGCTGCAGAGCTACCTCGCTGCGACGGCCGGCCTTCGCTATGACCACCACAACATCTACGGCAACCAGCTCAGCGGCCGCTTGGGTCTGGTTTCCTCGCCGGCGAAGCCGCTCAACATCAAGCTGCTCTATGGCAGCGCCTTCAAGGCGCCTTCCCCGGAGCTGCTCTATGCCATCCCTGTCGCCGCGGGTGACGTGCAGGGAAATCCGGAGCTGCGTCCCCAGTACGTCCACACCGTCGAGGGACTGATCGGCTATACGCCGCTCTCGTGGTTGTCGATCTCCACGGATGTCTCCTACAGCCACCTGCTCAACAAGGCCGAGTTTCTGCCACGCGGTTTCAACAGCGTGGCCCAGAACGTGGCGCGCTACGGGTCGTTAGCCTGGGAGACGCAGCTGGAGGCGCGCTACGGCGAGCGGCTGCGCGGACTGGTTGGTTTCGAGTTGGTCAGGGTGAAGCGAGACTCCGGCCTGGAGGGCTACCAGGCCCGCGTGCTCGGTGACACCGATAGGTCGTATCCATCCATGCAGATCAAGGCTGGCATTTGGGGAAAGGTCCCCATCCCACACGTGCCGCTGCAGGCGGCGCTCACCGTTCGCTACGTTGGCGCCCGAAGTGCGAGCGGCAGCAACACACTCGCCAACGGTGGCTCTTACACGTTGCCTGCCTACGTCATCCTCGACGGCGTTCTTTCGGCCGCCGAGCTAAAGTTTCTTCCTGGAGAGACGACTCTGGAGCTCATCGCTCGCAACATCACCGACAGCGGAGGCGTGATGCCCGGATTCTCGGGTGTCGACTATCCAGTCACCCAGCGATCCCTCCTGTTCCAACTCCGTCACGCACTCTGAGCCGTCCTTCCTATCCCCCTGGAGCTGTTCGTGAAACGAGCCCGCCTCTTGATTCAAACCGCTGGCCACATTTTATGCGCGGCGATCGCGGTGATCGCCTTCGGATGTGGCCCCGCCGCGAAAACCTCCGGGCAGGCTCCAGACCTCGCGAGCAAGGATCCAAAGGGCAACCGATCGATCGACCTCGGAATCTTCGTGCCGGTGACGGGCGGCTCCGCACGCTCGGGTGAGCAGCTCAAGGATGGTGCGGTCCTCGCGCTCGAGGAGATCGACTACCAGGTTGGCGACACCAACCTGAACGGCTGGTTGATCGACGAGGCATCCGACTCCGCAGGCGAGGGCATCGCCAAAGCGAATTACACACGGGCGATTGCGGACCACAACCTGGTCACCGCGATGCTCAACTGGCACAGCGCGGTCTCCCGCGACTGCATGGACGTAGCGGCGGAGACGAAGCTGCCCCACCTCTTTGGCTTCGGTGCGACCAACGCCATCAACGTCAAGTTCAAGGCAGACCCCGAGAAGTACCGCGCGTGGGGCGCAAAGGGTTGGCCCATGCCCGGCACGTACGTGAAGGGCTACACGGATGCGCTCGAGGGCGTCATTAGGAAGGACGACGCGAGCATCTCGCGATCTAAGGACTGGACCATCCCAGGGTCAAAGAAGATCCTCCTCGCCGCCGAAGCCGGCGCCTGGGGCGACAGCTTCATGACCGGCGCGCGCGCCATCATCGAGAACCCGAACGGCTACTGGGCGCAGAACGGCTGGAGTGTCTACAAGCGAGTGGAGTTGGGCGCGGAGAGCGCCTTCGCCGGGATCGCGACGGACGCGAAGAACAACGGCGCGACGCTGGTCATCGGCACCTCGACCGCGGACAACGTCGGTAAGTTCATCGAGCAGATCAAGATCGAGGTTCCGAACGCGCTGGTCGCGATGG
>JBGTHI010000219.1:0-10835 GCA_041746295.1 Myxococcaceae bacterium | reverse complement strand
CGCGACGGCGCGCCCGAGTCCATTGATCGCGTCGAGCTGCCGCGGGCCGCGTGGGCGGCCCTCGCCGACACGCTGCGGAAGACCTTCAATGAGCGGTTGAAGGAGAAGGACCTGGCCGCCGGCAAGTAGGTCATCGGAGAGAACAAGGTCGACCGGCTGCTTGGAAAAGAGCTGTGCGTGCTCGCCTGGGCCGTCGAGAAGGTGCCCGAGGAACTCGTGCCCGTGGCCGTTACCAATTGGCTCGGTTTGAAGCCCGAAGAGCGCTGGTGGCTCTTCACGGTCACCGCGGCGGCGACCGGAGGCCTAGACGATGGGAACGTCGGGTGGCGCAAGGCGCTCCGGTACGCGCTGACCGAGAACCCTGTGCAGGTAGATGAAAAGCCGAAGCGTGGGCGCGGCCGCCGCCAGTCCGAAGTGCTGATGCTCTTTCCGACGCTCGAGAAGAAGTTATGACGTCCCCTCAGAAGCTCGAACCGCTTGCCTGGAAGGACCGGCCGGCGCTCATCGAAGTCGCCTTCCCCGTCCAAAAGGTTTCGATAGAGGCGCAAGCGGAGCGCATCGCCGGCGCGGGCCAGACGTTGACTTCACTCGGAAGCTACTGGAAGGGGCGTAAGCCGCTGGTTCTCGTTCGCGCATGCGTGCTGGGGAGTCTCCTGCCCGCCACCGAACATCCAGAAAGGGATCTCGAAATCTTCGAGCTTCTGATGGCCATGGACGATGACGCGTTCGAGCGCCGCGTAAAGAACGTAACCCGCGAAGATGTAGAGGCCTTTGGTGGCCCGCTGAAAGAGACCCTCCTCGACGAAGACGGCGCGTGGAAGGTGAAGGGAGAGGACCGTCGACGCCTTCAGGGCCGTGTCCTCGCGCGGATGCCGTATCTGGATCGCCTCGACAGGCGCAGCCTTCGGCCGGAGGAACTGCCCGACGCCGCGTACGAGCAAATTTGGAAGAGGGTCAATGCGCATCTAGGCACCAGTGCGCGCAACCATGCAGAGCTTGTTGAGCAGCTCGGGATCTTACGTTTCGGTCATCGCCCCCGCGTTGCCGACAACTTCTGCGGCGGCGGCTCGATACCGTTCGAGGCTGCACGCATCGGTTGCAACGCCTTCGCTTCGGATCTCAATCCAATCTCGTGCATGTTGACGTGGGGTGCCTTCAACATTATCGGCGCTGATGAGGCGACTCGCGTGCGCTTCTCGCAGGCCCAGGAGAGCATAGCAGCCAAGGTGGACGCTGAGATCGTCGAGCTGGGCATCGAGCATGACGGGAATGGCAATCGTGCCAAAGCGTATCTTTACTGCCTGGAAGTGAAATGCCCGGAAACAGGTTGGATGGTCCCGCTCTTGCCGTCACTCGTAATCAGTAGAAACAAGAGATGCGTCGCCAGGCTAGTGCCGGACCCGGAGGAGAAGTGCTTTCGCATCGAGATCCGTGATGGAGTCAGCCAGGAGGAGGTAGTCGAGGCCGAGCATAGCGGGACGGTTCGCGACGGCGAGTTGGTCTACACGCTCGACCGCAAAGAGCGACGAACGCCGATCAGGACACTCCGCGGCGATCGGCGTGTCAATGGCGAGACCGTCAACGATCTCCGCCGTTGGGAGAAGCAGGATCTTGTCCCTCGCCTCGAGGACTTGTTTCAAGAACGGCTTTACTGCATCCAGTGGATGAACGGCGACGACGCGCGAGACTGCACCTTTAAAAGTGTGACAGCAGAGGACCTGGCTCGCGAGGAGCAAATCCTCCGTCTCCTGAACAAGAACCTTTTCGCCTGGCAGGAGGAGGGGCTAGTTCCGAGCATGGTAATCCAGGCGGGAGTCAAGACTGACGAGCCAATCCGGACGCGGGGTTGGACGCATTGGCATCACCTGTTCACGCCAAGACACCTGTTCCTGCTAGCGCTCATCAAGCGCGCGATCTCTGAAATCGACGACGACACATCTCGCACGGTGCTGGCAACGCTTTTCACCAATACTTTAGACAAGACGTCTCGATTGTCTCGGTGGCGCGTCGGTCACGCTGGCAAGAAGGGGGTAGCTCCTGCGGGCGACTATCCCGAGCAAGTCTTCTACAATCAGGCGCTCAACACGTTTGTTAATTATGCCGCGCGCGCGTTTGTTGGGCTTCGCGAAACGCTTGAGGCCAAGACGAAGGCAGTTCCACTCCCACCAGAGCGTGTGAGTGTGGAAACCCGACCGGCCGCCGACTACGGGACCCCTGCAGATTTGTTCGTGACAGATCCGCCGTACGCAGATGCGGTGGCCTACGAGGAAGTGACCGAGTACTTCATTGCCTGGTTGAGGGGATTCCGTTCGACAGTTGTGGATGGATGGGTCCTCGATAGTCGAAGGCAACTTGCCATCACCGGCGCGGATGAGGCTTTCCGAAGAGAGATGGTCAAGGCCTACACCGCCATGGCCGGCCACATGCCCGACAACGGACTGCAGATCGTCATGTTCACGCACCAGGACACGGCGGTCTGGGCGGACATGGCAGGCATCTTCTGGGGAACCGGTCTTCAGGTCACGTCTGCATGGTACATCGCGACAGAGACCGCCAGCGAGCTGAAGAAGGGCGGCTATGTCCAGGGCACCATCATCCTCGTACTCCGCAAGCGGCGAGGTTCGGGGAAGGTGTACAAAGACGAGCTCGTCCTCGAGATTCGCCAGGAGGTTGCGAAGCAGATTGAGACCATGGTTGGCTTGAACCAGCGGACAAGGAATCAGGGCCGGTCCGAGAACCTCTTCGAGGACGCTGACCTTCAGATGGCAGGGTACGCCGCGGCGCTCCGCGTCCTCACGTCTTTCACGCACATCGACGGCAAGGACATGACGCGGGAGGCCACGCGCCCGCGCGTCGACGGTGAGACGTCGATCGTTGACGAGCTCATCGACTTCGCCGTCGCTATTGCGAACGAGCACTTAGTCCCCGAAGGGCTCGACGCCAAGGTCTGGGAGCGGCTCAACGGCAGCGAGCGCTTCTACCTGCGCATGCTGGACGTCGAGACCGAAGGTCTGAAGAAGCTCGATAACTACCAGAACTTCGCCAAGGCCTTCCGCGTCGCCCATTGGCAGCCCCTCATGGCCACGGTAAAGGCGAACGATGCGCGGCTCAAGTCGGCCGCCGAGTTCAAGCGGGCCGAGTTCACCGGATCCGAGTTCGCCTCCTCGATGCTGCGCGCGGCGCTCTTCGCCATCCACGAGCTGCAGGGGGACGTCGAGCCGGACGAGGCGCTCGGCCACCTGCGCGACAACGTGCCCGAGTACCTTAACCGCCGGCACGATATCGCCGCCGTCGCCGAGTACATCGCCCGCGCCGTCGACCGGCGTCGTCCCGAGGAGGCTTCCGCCGCGCGTGTCCTCGTCGGGCTGGTCCGCAACGAGAAGGTGTCGTGATCCAGCGCTACACGTCGCGGTTGCAGCGCCTCGACCACGTCTTCCTCCGCGAAAAGCTGAAGGGCGCCAAGAGCTACCGCCGCATTGCCGGCTACTTCCGAAGCTCTCTATTCGAGCTCATCCACGAGGAGCTCGACTCTATCGAGGAGGTTCGCATCGTCTGCAACGCCGACCTCGACCCGCGTGACATCGGCGTGGCGCGGTCCGCGGAACTGCAGGCGATGGCTCTCAAGGAGAAGTGGAATGAGCGCCCGCCCGAGGCGGACAGCGTGCTCGGGCGCGACCGTTACCGGAAGCTCCACGCGCTACTCATAAAGGGCAACCTCAAAGTCCGGGTCGTGGGCCGCACCATCGCCGCATTCCTGCATGGCAAGGCTGGGGTCATAGAATCGGAGACCGGCGCGAAGACGTCGTTCCTGGGGAGCATCAACGAGACACGCGAGGCGTGGACGGAGAACTACGAGCTCGTCTGGGAGGACGATTCACCCGAGGCGGTGCGCTGGGTCGAGGACGAGTTCGAGTACCTGTGGTCCCAGGGCGTGGACCTGCCGAAGGCGATCGTCGAGGAAATCGACCGGTGCGCGAGGCGCGTCGAGTTCCGGCACGTCACCGATTGTCCACCGGAGAAGCTGCCCGAAGCCGCCATGGCGGAGGCGCCCATCTATCAACGTGGCGAGCGGCTCATGCCCTGGCAGCAGGCGTTTGTCGGGATGTTCCTCGACCACCGATCTACCTACGAAAAGGCACGGCTACTTCTCGCGGATGAGGTGGGCCTCGGCAAGACGCTCTCGCTCGCGACCAGCGCACTCATGGCGAGCCTCCTCGGGGACGGCCCGGCGCTCGTGCTCTGCCCCGCCACGCTGACCGAGCAATGGCAGGTTGAGCTGTGGGACCGGCTCGGCGTGCCTTCTGCGGTCTGGACCCGGAAGAAGACGTGGATGGACCACACGGGCCACCACATCAAGACCCGCGGCGCGGAAGACGTGGCGCGTTGCCCGTACCAAATCGGCATCGTGTCGACCGGCCTCGTCACGCAGTTGACGAGCGAGCGCCAGGCATTGCTCGAACGCTCGTATGGGACCCTCGTCCTTGACGAGGCGCATCGGGCGCGTGCGGCACGCGGTATCGGCAGAGACCCCGAGCCAAACAACCTGCTCAAGTTCATGTACGGGGCGGCAAAGCGCTCGCGGCACGTTCTGCTCGGGACCGCGACGCCCATCCAGACCGATACCGCGGAGCTGTGGGATCTGCTCAGCATCCTCAATCGCCACGGCGAATTCGTGATGGGCAAGCCGGTAAACAGCCGGTGGCTCGCGTCCGAAATCGCGCTGCCATGGGTCACCGGAAAGGAGCTAGTCGAGGACGAGGATGACGCATGGGAGCTCCTCCGTAATCCGCTGCCGCCCGGGCACGACGACTCGTTGTTCGATCACATCCGCGCCGATCTCAAGATCGGCCCGCGCGAGTTCTTCACCAGCAAGGCGGCGGTGGACCTCGATGAGGACGTTCGACAGGACCTGCACGACGCGATGACCGGACGCCGGAAAGGGCTTGCCTTCTTCCAGCGCCACAACCCCATCGTCCGCCACACTGTATTGCGAAAGCGCACGGCACTCGAAGCGAAGGGCCTGCTGCCGAAGATCGCTGTCGACATCCACCCGCTCAAGCGAGACCAGGAGTCTTTCTTCGTCGAACTGGCGCTCCGGACGAACGACTCCATCGAACGAGCGCACGAGGCGGCAGAGAAGTTCACAACGCTGCTCGGTCAGCGCACCAAAGCGGCGGGCTTCATGAAGAGCCTCATGCTGCAGCGCATCTGCTCGAGTCTCGCCAGCGGAAGCTCAACCGCGCAGAAGCTCCTTCGCCGAGAAACGCTCGACGACGTCGAAGATCACGCGGCAATCGAGGGACTCGGCGGGCTCACAGAGGACGAGAAGGCGTCGCTGGGAGAGATCGTCACGGCGCTTGCCGAGAAGCCCGAAGACCCCAAACTCGCCGCTGTCTGGCACTACCTTACGCGGCGCGGCTGGCTCGAACTGGGCTGCATCATCTTCAGCCAGTACTACGACACGGCTTACTGGGTGGCGGAGAGCCTCACGAAGCGGCTTTCTGGAGAACCCATCGTGGTTTACGCGGGGAGCGGCCGGAGCGGCATCTTTCGCGACGAGCTATGGGTCGCGGTGGAACGAGATGCCATCAAGCGTGCCGTGAAGGAACGGGATCTGCGCCTCGTCGTGGCGACCGACGCGGCCTGCGAAGGTCTGAACCTTCAGACTCTCGGAACGCTCGTCAACGTCGACCTGCCGTGGAACCCTTCGCGTCTAGAGCAGCGCATTGGTCGAATCAAGCGCTTCGGGCAGGTACGGCAGAGCGTCGATATGCTGAACCTCGTCTACGAGGGGACTAGGAATGAGACCGTTTACGAGCGGCTGTCGGAACGGATGAAGGATCGCTATGACCTCTTCGGGTCGCTGCCCGACGTCATCGAGGACGAGTGGATAGAGGACATCGAGACGCTCGACTTGAAGCTCTCGGAGTTCATAGACCGAAAGAAAAAGGCCAACGCCTTCGACCTGCGGTACTCGGACACGGTGGACCCGAACGGCGAGCCTTGGGAAAAGTGTTCCCAGGTGCTGTCGCGAAGGGACGTCGTGGAGCGGATGTCGCGGGGTTGGTAGCGAGCGGTCATTGTCTCTTGCGAGCCGGGGGAGAAGTCAGCGGGTAGCCAGTGAGCGATCCCCGGCACAGGTGATCACCTTCCAGCCGGACACCGTACTACTTGGGTTTCGACTTCAGGTTCAAATTGACCTTGTTACACGGACAGCGTAGCGACTCGGGGATTCCTCGAGGTGTCACGTACATCCACGACCCACATGTTTCACAACTAAAACATGCCAAAAGCTCTTTGAACGCCGAGACCACCGGTTCAAAGCTGGCCGCGCTGCCCGTAATTTCCCACCGGACCACACCGCTTCGCTCAGGTTTTGTCCTATCCTTGTCCCAACACCCAAGGTTCGGACAAACAAAGCCTCCGGAGCGTCAGGATTCCTCCTTGAACTCCGAGGGCTTCTCTCTGTCGGGGAGACAGGATTTGAACCTGCGACCCCTTGGTCCCGAAGAGGGTTCGAGTAGGTTCGCACCTGGTCACATAGGGTCACCGAGGAGCGGTAATGGTGCGGAATTTTTGGATTCGGCGCTGTCTCCGGCTGCCGAAATTTCCACCGATTCGCACCCGATCTCACCAAGTTTGTCCCATCCTTGTCCCAAGATTTTGGGCGCTGCGGTGGGGGTTTTTGAGAGGGAGAAGCTGCTCACGGTGGCGCAGGTCGCGGCGAAATTCGGCGTCTGCAAAGCCACCATCTACCGGCTGGTGGAGAACGGAGAGCTGCCGCATATCCGGGTGGGCAACTCCATCCGCGTCGTGTCGGGGTGACGAGGTAGAGGTCGGCCGTGATTCTGTGCGCGGCAGGCGACATCCATGGTGCAATTGATCAGCTCTTCGCTGAGGTACTCGCTTTTGAAGAGGCCCTCGGCGTGCGCTTCGACGCGGTCCTCCACGTCGGAGACTTTGGCGTGTGGCCCGATCCTTCGCGGGTCGATAAGGCCACCCGACGCCACGATGGAGCTGGTGATTTCTCCAGGTGGCTGAAGGAGGGGCGCTCGGCACCGCGACCGACGATCCTCATCAAGGGCAACCACGAGGACTTCGCCTGGATAGACCAGCAACCGATGCGAGAGCTGCTCCCTGGATTGCGATACCTGCCTAACGGGCAGGTTCACGAGCTGATCGACGGGAACGAAACGCTGCGCGTCGGAGGACTGGGCGGCTGCTTCGGCCCATCGAACTTCGAGCGCCCGTCGGCGACGCTCCAGGGTTCCGCAAAGCGGCACTACACGCAGGACGAGATCGGCGCTCTGTGCGGGAGGATGCCCATCGACATCCTGCTCACCCACGATGCGCCAGCAGGCGTGCGGTTCGACCGGCACCGACGGGGGATTGGGTACGTCAGCGAGGCTCGAGGGCTCGATGAGTTGGTTTCGCGTACCCAACCCCGTGTCTGCTTCTTTGGGCACCATCACACGAGAATCGATGTTGAGGTGGCAGGCGTGGCCTGCATCGGCCTGAACAAAGGTGCCTATCCAGGATCTCTGTACGCCTTTCAGACGTCGCCAGCGACGCGCACTTGGCGGGCCCTGGGCGAGTGGCCCAGGGCAAACAATCTTGCCTGAATGCACGTGGCTGGTAGCCACGTCCCAGCCTCAAGTGGTCAGCGCTTGCTCGAGGTACGGCATTGCCGTAGCATGTCGGAATGAAGATAGTTCCTACCCGTCTGTATCTGCGACGGGCCGCCAAACTCATGGACGAGGATGAGCGGCAGGAGATGGAAGATGCGCTTGCTGAAGCGCCCAAGACTGGTGACGTGATCCCTGGAATGGGAGGTGTTCGAAAGCTGCGTGTTCCACTTCCAGGGCGAGGCAAACGCGGCGGCGCGCGGCTGATTTACTACTTTTGGGAGGGCGAAATCCTGCTGCTGCTCTTGCATCTGTACGCAAAGAACGAGCGCGAGGACCTTGCCCCCGATGAGAAGAAGGCGGCAGTAAAATTAGTCGAGCAGTTCAAGAAGGAGTACGGCCATGGCTAGAGCAGCGGCAACGAAGAAGAAGGCGAAGCCCGCACGGCGGTCGAAACTTGGCAAGGAGCTGATCGAAAGCCTCAACGAGGCGACGGCGTGGGCGCGCGGGGAAATTGACCTTCCCGTCCGTACCTATCGCCCGCCGAAGAATGTTCCCGTCGGTAAGGTGCGGAAGCAGCTCGGTTTGACGCAGGAGAATTTCGCGCGCGTGTTCGGCCTGACCGTTGGGGCTATTCGCGATTGGGAACAGGATCGGCGCCAGCCCGAAGGCGCCGCGCGCACCTTGCTCGCGGTCATCGCTCGGCACCCGGAGATTGTCCGCGAGGTGCTGTCAGAGCGGGCATTCCAACCTAAGCGAGCCCGCGCAGCGGCGGGCCGTGCGCGGTTGGTCCCGGCGTAGAGTTAGTGATGTTGCCCAACAACCGCGAGCCCACGACCCCGGGCGAGACTCTCTCGAAGGAGTTCCTCCAGCCGATGAAGTTGACCCAGGCGAAGCTTGCCGAGCGGATGGGCGTCTCCGTCCAGACGGTGAATCTTCTTGTCAATGGACGACGAGCCGTGACCTCTAAAACAGCGCTTCTGCTTGCGAAGGCGTTCGGTACGTCACCCGAGCTCTGGATGAACCTCCAGACAAACCATGGGCTTTGGGTCACCCGCCGCGAGATGCAGCGGGCTGGGCGCCTCTAGGAGTTCGGAGGCTCGGTTGCCTCGATCGCCAAGCAATCACGCGAGGCCGCATGGGGCTGGTCTGTTGGCTGACTTTCTATCCTCGCTGTCAGCGTCAATAGGGCACGGGAGCGTTCTTGAGGCCGAGACCGCTTCGTCTAACCTGTGCGGATGGTCCGGTCCCTGGTTGACCTCTCCGCTCCCGTCTCCCGTGGGTCCTACAGGGCCGTCGGATTCACTCTCGCTGCCTTGAAGCTGGGCTTCGAAACGGGCCTGCTCTACGCAGTCACCGGTCGGTTTTGGAGTCCGATCGAGCTGATGCTTCCGCTGTTCGCGCCGCGGGCGCCAATCTATAGCCAACCGACTTGGCTGCTCTGGCTTCTCGCTGTCTGGACGATTCCATTCATTTGGGTGGGCGCGAGCATGACCGTCCGTCGCGCCATCGATGCGGGCTGGAACCCGTGGATAGGGCTCATCTTCTTTCTGCCGGTCCTGAACTACGCATTGATCCTCGCCCTCTGTCTTGCGCCGACAAGAGAAGGGGGTGTCTCGGACACTCCTGACAGCGGCCCGCTGATCGAAAACGCCTTTCGCGCCGCATTTGTCGGGGTTGCGGGGGCTGTGATGCTTGGGATCGCGATGATGTGCCTTCAGACGTACCTGTTGCGAAGCTACGGCGCGTCGGTCTTCTTCGGCATTCCAGTCGCGATGGGCGCGTTGTGCGGCTACGTCCAGAATCGAGGGCACCTTGTTTCCCGAGGGCAGACTGCCCGTTCCGCCCTCGTCGCGGTGCTCCTCGCCTTGGAAGGGGCGATCTGCATCGTTATGACCCTGCCTCTGGCGTTCGGGATGATCGCTTTCGGTGCCCTGATGGGTCGAGCCATTGCGCAGAAGTTCGGAGCGCAGACAGCTACCTGGCTCATGATGCTCGTGGTTCTCCCTACTTCTTCCGGCGTTGAGGTATGGACTGGGCGGTCACCAGAGTTCCAGGTCGTTTCCAGCATCGAGGTCGACGCTCCCCCAGAGCACGTCTGGCCGAGTGTTGTTGGCTTCAGCCCCATTCCCCCTCCGTCCGAATGGCTGTTCAAGACGGGCATCGCGTATCCCGTGCGCGCCACGATCGAAGGGGAGGGCGTGGGGGCGGTTCGTCACTGCGAATTCACTACAGGGGCGTTCGTGGAGCCTGTCACCCGGTGGGAGCCACCATCGAGGCTTTCATTTGATGTGGAGAGCCAGCCACCGCCCATGAATGCGTATTCCGGCAATGCCGATCAGCGAGTCCGAGCCAAGGCGATCACGGATTCCGGAGCATGCCGATCGCCTGACGATGCTGGTTGGGACTACTTCGCCTGCTTCTTGCCGTTGGTCAAGGCCTCGGCCTTCCGGATGGAGTCACCACCGAGCTTGAGTCGGTGGGCGTTGTGGACGAGACGATCACAGATCGCGTCGGCAAGGGTCGCGTCACCGATGACGGAGTGCCAGTCCTTGGGCTCGAGCTGACTGGTCACGATGGTGGAGCTGATCTGGTAACGGTCGTCGAGCACCTCGAGAAGTTCCTTCCTCTGCGCAGCAGCGAGGACTTCCAGACCGAAGTCATCGAGGATCAGCACCTGTGCCTTGGCGATTCGGCGAAGCAGGTGCGGATACGTTCCATCGGCGCGCGCTTGCGCCATCTCATCGAAGAGCCGTGAGGCGCGGCGATAGATGACGGAGTAGCCGTCGCGGCAGGCCTTCTGCCCGAGAGCGCATGCGACGTAGCTCTTACCGACGCCAGTGGGGCCGGTGAGGATGATGTTCTGGTGTTGCTGCGTCCAGCGCGACGCCGCGAGGTCGAGCACCACCGCCTTCGATAGCCCTCGGGCATGGCTATAGTCGATGTCCTCGATGCACGCAGGCTGTCGAAGCTTTGCGTTCTTCAGGCGCAGCTCGAGCTTCCGGTTCTCACGGTAGAGCCACTCGGCATCAGCGAGCAGCCCAATCAAATCCGCTGGCGCGAGGTCCTTGTCCTTCGGTTGCTCGAGCCACTGCCGTAGGGCCCTCGCCATCCCGTGTAACTTCATCGTCGTCAGTTTCTCCATCGTCTGTTCCGTCAGCACGTTTTGCTCCTCGGCAGCGAATCCGCTGCCTTGCTGGGCCTCGTGTC
>JBGTHI010000218.1:0-3273 GCA_041746295.1 Myxococcaceae bacterium | reverse complement strand
GCCCGGCTGGTGGATGCTCTCCGAGCGAAGAAGGTAGTGGGTGGCAGCCGCCGGGTCACCCTCTCCGGAAGAACCCTGATCCCGGGTCAGGCTCTGGGCGCGGTTTTTGCCTTTCCCCGACCCTCTGCGCGGACCGCTTCCTTGACGGCGCGCCCTTCGGTCCAGGATCTCTCTCGGGAGCTGGAAAGGGTGTCGATCGAGGCCCGCAAAGCGCTCGAGGAGTTTGCAAAGCGCGCCTCCCAGGTTCAGAGCGGCCCGGATCTGCGCTTCGTCGGTGAGCTAGAAACGATCCTGGACGACGCTCGGATGCGCGAGCGGGTGCTGGAGTTGGTTCATTCAGGAGAAGGGCTGTCCGGCGCACTCACTAAGGTTGGCGCGGAGGCGATGCGCGCCGCAAGTCGCGCGGGAGAGCCCTACGGAATCGACCGGGCGCATCGCATCGCCGAGGTCTGCGAAGCGCTGGCGGTCCTGTCCTCGGGCGTTCCTCAATGGCAGGTGCCCCGCCATGCGGTCTGGGTGGGGGAGCAGATCACAGTGTTCGATCTCCTGGTGTCGATGCGTGCGTCGGCCCCGGCGGCAGTGGTGCTGTCCGGCGAGGCCAATGGTCCCGAAGCAAGGGCAGTTCTGGAGCTGTTCGGCGTGCCCTCTGTCGGCGAGGTGGGAGGTCTCTTCCAGTGGATCGGCGATGGCGCGATCGCGCTGGTCGATGGGGACCACGGTCTGGTCCGGGTCAATCCCAGCCGAACGGAAATTGCCGCGCTCCGGGCCCAGCGCAGTCAGGGCGAGCAAGCTCAACAGGCGGTCCGCATCCGGCCGGCTCCAATCGTGTGAAGATTTAAGAGTTGCGGATCGATCTTGAAAGGGAGCGGCTCCCTTTGCTAGTCAGGCGCTTTGCCCGGGGCATCCCTTGTCGGCACTTGCTGAGCAGACTTCTTCCCCCTCTGCGGAAGCGGTGTGGGCCCGCACGCTCGATTCGATCCGGCAAGACGGTAAGCGGTATGCGCTGACCTGGTTGGAACGCCTCCAGGCCTTGGCGATCCGCGACGGCGCGTTGGTGTTGGGGGTGCAGGATCGTTTCTTTCGCGACTGGGTCGATGATCACTATCGTGAGCTTCTCGAAGAAGCGTTGGCCAAGGTCAAGGGAGGGATCCACCGAGTTTCCTACGAGGTCGTGGAGTCCCTTGCCCCGGAGCCCCTCCCGGTGGGCCCGGAGATAGTTGCCGCCACCGCAGCCGGAACGGCACCGCACCCGCGACCGAATCGAATGAACGACCGGTTCACCTTCGAAACCTACGTTGTTGCTGAATCGAATCAGCTTCCCGCGGCCGCCTCGGCGGCCGTCGCGGAGAGTCCGGGCCGCTGCTACAATCCCCTCTTCATCTACGGTGGGACAGGACTGGGGAAGACTCACCTGCTGCACGCGGTGGGCAACAAGATCTGTACGCGGAATGCTTCGGCACGGGTGGTCTACCTATCCTCGGAGGAGTTCACCAACGAGTACATCGAGTCGGTGCGGGATCATCGGATGCCGGAGTTCCGCCGGAAGTACCGCGAGGAGTGCGACGTCCTCCTGATCGACGACATCCAGTTCCTGGGGAAGCGCGAGGAGACGCAGAAGGAGTTCTTCTATACCTTCAATGCGCTGCACGAGATGTCCAAGGCGATCGTGCTCACCTCCGATGCGGTGCCTGCGGAGATCCCGGGGCTAGAGGCTCGGCTGCGCTCGCGGTTTTCGATGGGGCTGCTCACCGACATCCAAGAGCCGGACCTCGAGACGAGGGTCGCTATTCTGAAAAAGAAGGCGGAGGCGGACCGGCTGATGGCGCCGGACAGCGTCCTCCACTTCATCGCCAGGCACATCCAGAAGAACGTCCGGGAGCTAGAGGGCGCCTTAGTGAAGATCTCGGCCGTACACAGCCTCACCGGTCAGGCGATCACCGAGGACTTCGTTGCGCAGGTGTTAAGGGATGTCCTGCCGACCGCGCGTCCACTGGATTTGGATCAGATCCAGAAGGAGACCGCCCGCTTCTACAAGGTGACCTTGGACGATCTGAAGCAGGATCGCCGCACCAAGGCGCTTGCCCACGCGCGGCAGGTAGCAATGTACATGTGCCGGAAGCTCACCAAAAGCTCTTTCCCGGAGATCGCGGGACGCTTCAACAAGGATCACTCCACCGTGATCTCGGCCGTGCGCAAGGTCGAGAAGCAGCGTGAGACCGAAGTGCCGGTCCGCAAGGAGCTAGAGGAGCTGGAGGCCAAGCTCGGCGTGGCATAGTAACGCTTCGGTGCGCGGTTGACTTGGGGCCTCCTTCGCGCTATCGCCGCGGTCCCGCGAAAGCCGTGACTGCAGATCGCTCGCAGGTAATGGAGCGGAGCACATTCGATTTTAAAGGAGCTAAGCCGTGTCCAAGCGGACCTATCAGCCGTCGAAGATTAAGCGCAACCGGACCCACGGGTTCCGGAAGCGGAACAGCACCAAGGCAGGTCGGGATGTGCTGAAACGCCGCCGCGCAAAAGGCCGGACGCGACTGGCGGTCTCCGCGGCCAAGAAGTAGGCGTACGGTCCGCGGTGGCGCCGGGAGGGCCATTCCCAAAGGCGCAGCGCCTTCGGCGTCGGCGAGAGTTCCTGAGGGTTCAAAGCCACGGGATGAAGATCTCGACAGAACCGATGCTGGCACTCGCCCTTAAGAACGAGCTGGGATTCACGCGAATCGGGTTGACCGTCTCCAACAAGGTCGGCTCGGCGCCCGTGAGAACCCGGATTCGGCGTCGCCTGAGAGAGCTGTTCAGGCAGAAGCGTGAGCTCCTTCCCACCGGGCTCGATCTAGTGCTGGTGGCCCGCCGCGCCGCGGTGGACGCGGACTATCAGATCTTGGTTCGGGCGTTCGAACGGGTGACGCAGCAGCTGAGGGAGCGCTTTTCGTGAGAGCCCGGGTCTTCCTGCTGACCTTGCCGTTGTTAGTCTATCGGGCGCTGATTTCGCCCCTGCTTCCGAGGCGCTGCCGTTTTCATCCCAGCTGCTCGTCCTATGCTCTCGAAGCGCTTCGGACGCACGGCCCGGGCAGAGGGCTTTTGCTGACTATTCGTCGCCTTGCCCGCTGCCATCCGCTACATCCAGGTGGTTTCGACTGGGTGCCCAAAGGCTAATTATATGGATTCACAGAAAAGACTGTTGG
This sequence comes from Myxococcaceae bacterium, assembly GCA_041746295.1. Classification (GTDB taxonomy): domain Bacteria; phylum Myxococcota; class Myxococcia; order Myxococcales; family Myxococcaceae; genus JBGTHI01. The sequence goes on along the minus strand of JBGTHI010000218.1, from coordinate 97 downwards.
TCGCCCTCGGGCTCTCCTTCGTGCTGACGATGGTCTATACGACCTTCTTCGCACCCAAGCCGCCGCCTCCCGCGGCATCCGCTCCGGTCGCGGCCAA
>JBGTHI010000217.1:0-3219 GCA_041746295.1 Myxococcaceae bacterium | reverse complement strand
GCACCACCAGATCGGACGCCGCCAGGATTCGCCGTGATTGGGAATGAGGATCCAGGAGCTGGGTTCGCAGCCCCGAGCAGAGCTCGTGGAGCGCCGGGGATGGGGGCGCGTCGCCAGCAAAGAGCAGCAGCGGGGGTTGGGGAAGGGCCTGAGCCGCTTCGATGAAGCGCGCGCAGCCTTCATCATGGGAGAAACGCCCCATCACCGTCAGTACCTGGGCTCCTGAAGGAGCCCCGAGCGATTCTTTGGCCCGCCACCGTTCCTCAGCGTCGATCGGCTCGGCCGGAGCTACTCCCTTTGGGATGTGGCAAAGAGTCGTCAGAGGCATCCAGGGGCGCAGCCGCTCTCGGAGGCTGGCGGAGGAGGTCGCCACACCCGTGCAGAGGTTGCCCAGCAGTCGCTGCGCGGCCTCGGCATGGAAAGGGAGAGCGCCGCTGTCCCGCGTGGCTTCGTGAAAAGTGGCCACCACCGGCAGATCCAAGCGGAGGGCGGCCAGGCTCAGCGTCAGGCTCTTAGGATCGTGCGCGTGGACCAACTCGGCACCCACTCTGCGCGCGCAGGCGGCGAGCGCCTCGACGGCGCGCAGGCTCAGCTTTCCCCGGTATGGAACGTGCTGGGACTCAACTCCTACCTGGGCCGCCGCGGTCGCGAGCGGATCGCCCGAGCCCTGGGGGCTCAGGATCGCCAGCTGTGCCTCCAGCTCGGGCGGGAGCCGCTGCGCCAGCGACAACACCGCCCCATCGGCTGCGTCGAGCCCCGAAGGCGCTCGAACATGGAAAATCACGGTCATGCAGGTGCCTCGGGGAATGTGGAACGCCGGTTGGTCGTGCCCTTCGCAAGAGTCCCGCGCGGCGCGGAACCTTTCAGCCCGGATACGGAGCGTCCGGCATCTCGGTCGCACGCCGCAGCTTTTTAAACAAACGAAGCCTGCCGTGGCAATGGTTCTCACTTCTCAACAATGGGACGAGGCGCTGGGGCGTCTCAAGGCTCTGGTGGAGGAGAGTGAGCCTTGAAAGTCGCCAAGCCCGCCCTTAGTCCATTGGACACAAGGAGAGGACATGGAACGACGACAGCTGGGCAGGGGTGGTCCCGAGGTTTCCGCCATCGGGTTGGGTTGCATGGGGATGAGCTACGCCTACGGTCAGGCTTCGGACGCAGAGTCGGTGGCTACGTTGCATCGCGCTCTGGAGGCGGGGGTGACCTTCATCGACACCGCCGACATGTACGGTCCGTTCAAGAACGAAGAGCTGGTCGGAAAGGCACTCAAGGGGAAACGGAACCGGGTGGTGCTGGCCACCAAGTTCGGCAACGTGATGGCACCCGATGGAAAGCACCTGGGGATCAACGGCAGGCCCGAATATGTAAGGCAGGCCTGCGAAGGGTCGCTCAAGCGGCTGGGTGTCGAGCAGATCGATCTCTACTATCAGCACCGGGTCGATAGGACGGTGCCGATAGAGGAGACCGTCGGCGCCATGGCCGAGCTGGTCCGGGCCGGCAAAGTCCGTTACCTGGGGCTGTCGGAGGCCGCTCCGGCGACGATCCGGCGCGCCCACAAGATTCACCCCATTACCGCCCTGCAGACCGAGTACTCCCTCTGGAGCCGGGACCCGGAGGAGGAGCTGCTCCCCACAGTGCGCGAGCTGGGGATCGGTTTTGTCGCCTACAGCCCTTTGGGGCGGGGCTTTCTGACAGGAAGATTTCAGAGGCCGGAAGATCTCCCGGAGGGAGACTGGCGAAGGACCAACCCGCGGTTCCAGGGCGCCAACTTTGAGAAGAACCTCCAACTGGTGAGCCAGGTCCAGGCGATCGCCCGGGAGAAGGGGATCACCCCAGGCCAGCTCGCGCTCGCCTGGGTCCTGGCGCAGGGAAAGGAGATGGTTCCCATTCCGGGAACGACCAAGCCCAAGCACCTGGACGAGAACGTCGCGGCGGCCTCTCTGAGCTTGAGCGCGGCGGATCTCAGGCGCATCGAAGAAGTCGCGCCACGCGGCTCGGCCTCTGGCCTGCGCTACCCGGAGGCGGCGATGTCCAGCGTCCACGTCTGACTCAATGCGGATCCGGGAGCGCGTCCGCTTGCCAACCCCATCCGGCCTCTCCTAGAGGCCCATGCTCCGAAACGGAGTCAGCTCTCTCTATCCGAGCGGCATTGCTCCTAGAGCACGCTTCCGGAGCCTACGGACCGGTATAGACACCCAGTCCTTTGTCGGTGGAAATGTACAGCGTCCGGGGACTGGTCCGGTCATCCAGGTAGAGGCCGTAGATCAGCCCCGGCGAGCCGGGGAGCGCCAGTTTGGTCCAGGTGCCCCCGGAGCTCCGCTTCCAGAGCCCCTGGTTCTGCGTTCCCACCCAGATGCTGTTGTCCGCCTGTGCGGCCAGTGCGTTGATCCGCTGTTCCGGCTCGTTGGTGATGGCGGTGTAGACCCGGGGGCTGATGGTCATCCAGTAGAGCCCCTTGGTCCAACTCCCCACCCAGTGCTTGCCGTCGGGGGTGACCGCAGCGGCGTGCCAGGCGTCGGCATCCTCGAGCGTTCCGGCGGGCGGGACATAGGTGTCCATCACCCAGGGATTGGCTGAGAAGCTGATCCAGTCGTTCAGGACCGCGGTGGGCTTGAGCTCGCCGATCTTGTACTCGTTGGCGAAGAAGAGGTTGCCGTTGGGCGCGAGCGCGGTAGCCCAGTTGTAGCCGATCACCAGCGTGCCGGAAGGCTTGGCCCAGACCACGTGCCGGTGGTCGGCATATTTGTCGCCCTGGATCCGGGTCACTGCGTGGTTTGAGCCCAGGTAGATCGAGCCGTAGTCGGTTGAGCTCTTCCTGTTCTGCCGATTGCAGCTCACGATGGTCTGGACTTCGTTGTACTGCGGGTCATTCGTGTTGAAGATGGCGTAGTGATACTGGAGCGATACCGCGCCGGTCGAAGGGTTGATCGCCAGCCGATCCAGGTCCCCCCGGGTGCGTTGATCGGCGGTTCCGCCCAGGGGATCCACCGACGGTCCCACGTAGCCCACGTAGGCGACGTTCGGCGCGCCACCGCAAACGGTGTAAGGCCAATCGCCCCGCGCCAGCTGCCCCACCGCCGGCTTCTTGGAGAAGTTGGTATCGCCCGGCCGCTTCACGTAGAGGCCCAGGTCGTTGACTGCCCAGACGTTGCCCGCCTCGTCGATGCTGGCGTTGCGCGCCCAAGGCAGCCCGTTGGCGGTGGTGTACCACCGCAGCGTGGT
>JBGTHI010000216.1:0-2251 GCA_041746295.1 Myxococcaceae bacterium | reverse complement strand
GTGCTCGTATCCGGGCGAAGCTTCGCGGTGGATGTAGATCGCCGCTCCGGTAGCAGCGGCCAACCTGCCGTGTCCCGAGACGTGGTCGGCGTGATTGTGCGTCTCCAGGATGTGCTCGATCGACACGCCTGCGTATCGCGCAAGGGCCAGGTATTCGTCGATCTCAAACTTGGGGTCGATCACCGCCGCAAGGCCAGAGCCTTTGTCCCCGACGAGGTACGAGGCGCACCCCAGGTCGTCGTGAATGATCTGGCGGAAGATCAACGGATCGCCTCCTCTGGATCATTGATGAGCGTCGCTAGCTCGCGGAGCTGGTCGCGGACGGATGAGCAGACCTCATCGCAAAGGCGCATCAGGGTCGGATCTGCGATCGAGTACATCGCCCTCGATCCATCCCGACGCCTCGCCACCATGCGCTGACCTAACAGGAGTGCCAAATGCTTCGAGACGTTCGCCTGGCTGCTTGCGGTCGCCTCGGCGAGTTCTCCGACAGAGACCTCCCCGCGCTCGTGCATCAGGTTGAGCAGGCGAAGGCGGGTCGGCTCGCCGAGCACGGAGAATCGGCGGGCGATGAGGTCGGCGAGGTCTTGGGTAAGGTCCACCGCGCAAGTATAACCATATAGTTAGATATCCAAATGGACATGCTCCTCCTCGCCATTCCCTTCGGGTTCGCTATCGGTGCTGTAATCGGCACGGTCGGTGGCGGCGGTGCGATCCTGGCGCTTCCCGTCCTCGTCTATGTCCTCGATCAAGGCGTGAGCCCTGCCTCAACGGCGTCTCTTATCGTTGTGGCGCTCGCGGCATCCTTCGGTGCCGGGTCGCAGGCTTTGGATGGCCGTCTCTGCTGGCGTGTGGCGCTTGCATTCTCCGCACCCGCCGCCGTGGGCGCCTACCTGGGCACGATCGCCAACGAGCGAGTGGGCGCCGAGACACTGGTGCTCTCGTTCGTGCCAGTAATGCTGCTAGCCGCGGTCCTCACATACCGACGCGGCGATGAAGATGAAAACCTCGGCTCGCCCTCTGACGAGGGCGCCGAGTGCCCACCGCCCAGATCACTTCGAGCGCTCGGAGGAGGGCTGGCCGTGGGAGTCATGACCGGGTTCTTCGGCGTGGGTGGGGGCTTTTTGATCGTCCCCGCACTTACGATGCTGCTCGGATTTGGGATGCGTCGAGCGATTGCGACCTCTCTCGCAATCATCACGCTGACGGGCCTAGCGGCGCTCGCAAGTCACCTCGCGGCTGGATCAGACCCCGACTGGGGTCTGACGGCGGTTCTCGCCGCAGCCGCCGCGGTTGGTGCCGTGGCCGGGAGTTCTCTCGGGAGTCGCCTCGACCCACGCACGCTTGCACATGCGTTCGGCGTGACGGTCGGAGCGGTTGCGATCTTCTTGCTCCTGGACGTATTGCTTCTGGGAGGGCCACCTGTTGGGTAAGTCCTTACTGGTACCTCCCCAAAACATATGCGTTTACAGTTATGCTTTTAGGGTGCTTGCCACTCAGAACCACTCCGCGGAACTCCAAGCGCAGCTTCTGCACGGCCTCTCCGATCAGTCGCGGCTACGAATCCTCGGGCAGCTGCGGGGCGCTGAGAAGCGGGTCTCCGACCTGGTTGAGGCAACGGGTCTCAGCCAGCCAAACGTCTCAAAGCACTTGAACTGCCTCTGGGGTTGCGGGCTCGTCGCACGCGAAAAGCGTGGACGCGAGGTCTTTTACTGGGCGATCGACGGCGTTGACGAGCTCTTCGGCGCGGTTGAGGCTGTTCTTGACCAAGCCGGCGAGACCGTTGGTTCGTGTCGTCTGACCGCCTCAACCGCTAACGGCTGCTGCTGATGGAAGCCACCGCCGCAGAGCCGCCGCAGGTCACGAGAGCGCCTGCAGCCCAGGTTGACCGCACCGAATGGCTGAAGCTGGCTGGCAGAGCCAAACGCCTCAGCTGGATCTCGCTCGTCGTGATCACGCTCGAAGCCGCCGTTGCTTTGGTGGCCGGCATCATGGCGGCCTCTCCCGCCCTGATCGGCTTCGGAGTCGACAGCCTGATCGAAGGCCTTGCCTCCCTGGTCATCGTCTGGCGCTTCACGGGGACGCGCTTGCTCTCGAAAACCTCGGAGGATCGCGCTCAGAAGCTGGTCGCAATCCAGTTCTTCCTGCTCGCGCCTTATGTCGCCTACGAAGGCCTGACGGCGTTGATCAACTCCGAGCAGCCCGATGTCTCCTGGCTCGGGATCGGCCTCGCCACAGCGAGCCTTATCAC
>JBGTHI010000215.1:0-2621 GCA_041746295.1 Myxococcaceae bacterium | reverse complement strand
CAATGAATGGAGCGGCCCGCTCCGCGGCGGGCTTGGCACCCTCGCCCGCCTGCCCGTGCTCGAGCACCCGCAGCGTCTTGTGGAACAGCTCGTGGAGCAGCCGCGCCTTCCACTGTGTCCACAGCCTGGGACCGGTCGAGTTGATGTCGGCGTAGGTCAAGAGATAGAGGCAGGTCAGCTTCTCCGGCGTGCCGACCTCCCGCGCGAAGGAGGCGATCAACTCCGGATCCGAGATGTCCCGCCGCTGCGCAACGTGGCTCATGTTCAGGTGGCGGTGCACCAGGAACTCAGTCACCTCGCGCTGATGGGGGGTGAGCCCAAGCCTGTCGCCGAGCGTTTGGGCCAGCCGCCGTCCGTGCTCGCTGTGGCCTCCACCCAAACCCTTTCCGGCATCGTGGAGCAACATTCCCACGAACAGCGGTAGCGGATCGGACAGCTCGCGGATCCGCCGGGTCAGCTCCGGCTGCTCTTGCGCCAGCTCCCCCGCGCGCAGGCTGTAGAGCCGCTTCATCGCGAACAGCGTGTGCGCGTCCACGGTATAGACGTGGTAGAGGTCGTGCTGGTGCAGAGCGGTAATCCGGCCGAACTCTGGAATCACTGCACCCAACGCTCCCAGCTCGTGCATCTCGGTCAGGAAACGGCCGGAGCGGCTCTCCGTCAGGAGCGACTTGAGCTCGGAAACCACCCCCGGGCTTCCCGCCGCCGCCGCGAGCGCAGGCAGGGCAGCCTCCACCTGCTCTCGACTCCAGGCGTCGAGTGGAAGCCCCTCCACCTCGGCGATCCGGAACAGCTGCAAGACCCTCTCCGGCCTCTCGCGCAGCGACTCCGGCCCATCTCCCAAGGTCAGACGGCCGTCGAAGATTTTGAAGGGCCCGCGGCGAGGGGTCGGCCAGAAAGAGAGCTTGCGACGCTTCTCCTGGCAGCGGACGATCAGGCCGTCCGAGCCGCGGAGGAGCGCCTTGGCCGAGAGGTAGTAGTTGCGCATGAACTGCTCGACCGGCAGCCCGGCCGAGCTCTTGGCGTAGCCCATCAGCCGCGCCACCTCTTCCTGAAGGTCGAACGTCAGCCGGTCTTCCTTCCGGCCGCGGCGGTAGTGCAGGTGGTGGCGGATCCTGAGCAGGAAGTCCTGTCCAGCCTTGAGGCTCGCGGCCTGGGCGGGCGAGAGGATCGACTGCTTAAGGAGCTCCGACAGCCCGCGGATCCGGAAGCGCGCCTGGGCGATCCAGAGCGCCGCCTCGAGGTCTCGCAGGCCGCCCTCTCCCTTCTTTACCTCCGGCTCGAGCAGGAAGATCGAATCGCCGAACTTCTGCCGGCGCACCTGAAGCTCCCGCAGCTTGTCCTCGATGAAGGTCTCAGCGCGGTTGCGGAACAGCTCGCGCAACGCCCCCTCCTGCATCTCCTGGAATAGGGCCCCGTCGCCGGCGACCAGCCTCGCATCGAGAACCGCCGTGCGGATGGTGTGGTCCTCATCCGCCGCACGCACGCACTCCGCCACGCTGCGCACACTCCAGCCGATGCTGCGCTTGAGATCCCACAACAGCGTGCTGAAACCGGCCGCGAAGGGGCGAACCTTCTCCTCGGCCACGTGACCCCGCAGAAGCAACAGATCGAGGTCCGAGTGGGGCGCCAGCTCGTTGCGGCCGTAACTGCCCAGCGCTACCAGCGCCACCCGGTCGGGAGCGGCGCCTTCGGTCTGGACCTGGCCCCAGAGCCCCCGCAAGAGACCATCCGCCGCGGCGGAGATCACGCGGCAGACGGAGGTGCCGGAGGCGTTCGCCAGATGGAACGACTGGGCAAAGGCCTCGGTGTTGCGCAGATAGCTCTGCGCCCGCTCCAGTCGGTCCACCGCGCTTCCGCCCAGAAGCGTGGGCAGCCGCTCGATCGCCTCGGCATGGGTCTCGGGCGGCGGAGAAGGCGGCGCGAAGCGGTGGAATTCCACTTTCCCTCTAGGCCGGTTTAGCGGGCTTCGACCCGCGCCCAGCCATCCTTGCGCCCCAGGAAGTCGCGAACGCCATCGGCGATCGAACGCGCCAGATCCTGGCGGTATTGGTGGCTGCCCAGCCGCCGCTCTTCCTCCGGATGGGAGAGGAACGACGTCTCCACCAAAATCGCCGGCATCTGCGCGCCCAGGAGGACGTAGAAGAGCGCCTCCTTGGTCCCCAGATCTCGGACGCCGCGGTAGTGGGTGCCTAGGCTCTGGACCAGGTTCTTCTGGATCACCTCCGCCAGCCGCTGCGATTCCAGCGTATTGGTCTTGGTGGCCAGATCGGCCAGGATGAAGCGGAGGTCGGACATTCCGCGCTCGGTGGTGGAGTTTTCCCGGGCCGCCAATCGGATTGAGTAGCCGTCGCTCGCGGTATTGAGCGTGTAGGTCTCCACGCCCCGGAACACCCGGTTCTTGGCCGAGTTGCAGTGAATGGAGATGAAGAGATCGCCGCGCGCTTTGTTGGCGATCCGCGCGCGGTCCTCCAACCGGATGAAGCGGTCGTCGTCACGGGTCAGGAAAACCTGGAAGCCGGCCTCGCGCAGCTCGGAGGCCAGCCGCTTGGAGACCTCCAGCGCCACGTCCTTCTCCTTCACCCCGCCGCGACCGACCGCGCCGGAATCGTGGCCGCCATGGC
>JBGTHI010000214.1:0-4855 GCA_041746295.1 Myxococcaceae bacterium | reverse complement strand
GAAGCGCACAGGATCAAGCCTTCCCAATGCATGCAACCGCTTTGTTCTTGAGCAGATGCGCATGCCTGATCTCCTCCATCTCAAAAACTGATCCTTGGCTGCCTCGGCTTTCCCGACGCGACCTGTGGATCGGACCACTAGCTGTGCGATCCCCACCGCCCGGCCTTGAAGATCCGGAAGAGGGCCGCGAGGCTGGGCGCCAGCAGCACCGAGCCCGCTGCGACCACATAGAGGAGCAGCTCTAGCGTCGCCGGCCGCGCCGCCGCGTTGGTCAAGGTGACGTCGGGTACCACCCAATGGGGGTACTGCGATGCCATCCAACCCAGGGCGATTCCGCTGACCCAGGCGGCAGCCAAGGGGCGCGACCAACCGGAACGCCCCCCAAGCAAGGACCAGAACGTCCCCAGGCCCGCCAGCGCCGTGCCCACGAACAGCGGCCAGGCCCATCGATGGCCGATGAGCCGGGCGTAGACCACCGGCGCCCCCGCCGCGGAGAGGGCGAAGGTCACCGCGGAGAGCAGCACCAACACTCCTGCGCAGAGGAGCGCCCGGAAGCGGAAGTCGTCGCCCAGCTCGGCGTCGCGGGTCTCGTGGCTCAGGTAGACCGCTGCCAGCAGCGCCACCATCGTCAGCGCCAGGAGCCCGGTGGAGAAGGCAAAAGGGGTGAGCCAGGGCTGAAAGAACCCGCCGCTGACCACGCGTCCGTCCACCCTGATCCGTCCCGAGGCCAGCGCGCCGACCGACATGCCCAGAAGCACCGGTGAGATCACGCTGGCCCACGAGAAGAGCCGGCCCCACCGACGCTGCACGGAGTCCGAGCGCGAGTCGTAGGCGCGGAAGGTGAAGGCGGAGCCGCGAAAGACGACTCCCAATAAAAAGGCGGTCAAAGGGACATGGAGCGCAACAGAGATCGCCGCAAAGGCGCGCGGAAAGCCGGAGAAGAGCAGGACCACCACGAAGATCAGCCAGACGTGGTTCACCTCCCAGACCGGACCTATCGCATCTTCAATCAGCGCCCTCTGCGCGCGCTTGCGGGGGCCGGCCGCCAGGAGATCCCAGACGCCGCCTCCAAAGTCAGCCCCCCCGAACAACAGGTAGAGCAGCAGCGCCGCGCCAATCACTCCGGCCAGCATAAGCTCGAGCGGCGGCATCAGTGAGCGGCCTCTGGCCCCGCCGCTCGGAACTGAGGTGAGAGGGTGGGCCGCACCTGCCGCCAAAGCAGGGCCACCACCGCGACCGCCAGCAGGAGATAGACGCCGGTGAAGATCCAGAACGGCGCCGCCAGATGTGGAAAGGGAGTGACCGCGTCCCGCGTCCGAAGCGCACCGGTGACCACCCACGGCTGACGTCCCCACTCGGTGACCAGCCAGCCCGCTTCCATCGCCACAACGCCCAAAGGGCTGGAGAGCAGCAGGGCCCACAGGTATCGCCGGGAGAGGAGGTGCAGGCGCTTCCGAAGCCTGAGCCAGAGTGTGACCAGCGAGAGCATCGCCATCACCGTGCCGGCGCCGACCATCAGCTCGAACGCCACATGCGTGGGAGCGACAGGAGGCCATCGGTCCCGCGGGAAATCGCGCAAGCCCTGCACCTGGGCGTTGAAGTCGCCGAACGCCAGGAAAGATAGCCCGCGGGGCACCTCCAGAGCGTAGCGCACCTCCCCGCGCTCCTCGTCGGCAATGCCACCCAGCCGCAGTGGGACGCCGCGGGCGGTTTCAAAGTGGGCCTCCATCGCGGCGAGCTTGATTGGCTGATGCTCCGCCACGCGCTTGGCGGCAAGATCTCCCGCCAGTGGCTGTAGAAGGGCGGTGAGGCAAGCCACCGGCAGCGCCACCTGGAAGAGCGCCTTGCGGTGGAAGCTGCTGTCGCGCCGCTTAAGGAGCGCTGCCGCATGAATGCCCAGCATCGCGAAGGCGGTGGCCTGGTAGCAGGAGAGGAGGGTGTGCAGCACTTCGTGCAGGGCCGCCGGGCCGAGCATCGCCGCCACCGGATCGGCGGAGGTCAGCGTTCCGTCAGCCGCCAGGGTGAAGCCGGCCGGGCTGTTCATGAAGGCATTGACCAGGGTGACGAACAGCGCCGAAGCGGCGCCGGACAGGGCCACCATCACGCCCGAGAACAGATGGAAGGTGGGCGAGACTCGTCCGCGACCGTAGAGATAGATGCCCAGGAAGATCGCTTCGATGAAGAAGGCGAAGCCTTCCAGGGAGAAGGCGAGACCGACCAGCTCGCCAAAGCTCCCCAGGAAGCCGGGCCAGAGCAGCCCCAGCTCGAAGGAGAGCACCGTTCCCGAAACGGCGCCTACGGCGAAGAGGATCGCGGTCCCTTTGGCCATCTTTCGGCTGAGCTCCAGGAAGTCGGCGTCGCCGCTTCGCCGGTAGCGCAGGTCGCTCAGCACCATCAGCAGCGGCAGCGCCACACCCGCCGCAGCGAAGACGATGTGAAAGGCCAGCGACATTCCCATCTGCGCCCGCGCAAACAAGAGCCGCTCGGTGAGTGGATCCATGTCAGGATCTTCCCGGGTTCACTCAAGCCCTGCCATGAAAAGGGCTCACAAGCCCCATCACCGCGTCCGAACGCGGTGACTCACAGCGACGCGAGCTTGAAGGTGAGTCGCCTGAGATCCTCGTTCACCTTCACGAGCTCACCCGTCTGGCGCTCCTGCTCGAGCTGCTGCTGCAGTGCCGGAACGCGGTCCTTGACCGACGCGGCCGCGGGCGGCTCATCGGCGAGGAGCCAGATTCCGCCCTGGATGGCCGCCATCCGCGCATCGATCTGCGGGTCGTGGGTCCGCGAAAGCAAGGCCGGGAGGGTTGCCGCGGCGCCCTTTCGGCTCAGCTCCAATGCCGCGCGTCCGCGCACCAGCGGCTCCGGATCCTCCAGCCGTTTGCTCCAGCAAGCGCCGTCCACCTTGCAGTCGCGCCCGGCCTCCAGCGCCTTCAGCTCTTTCTGCAACAGGGCCAACCGCGCGGCGCTCAGTTTGGCAACGTCGGAGCAGCCCTCCAGCTCGGGATCCTTCTTGCACGCGGCAGCCGTCCGCTCCGGCTCTTCCTCGATCCATTTTTCCAGGATGGCCAGCTCCCTCTCGTCGCCGAGCTGCCCCAACCCCTCCCCCGCGATCTCGCGCGCCAGCACGTCGCCCTTGGCACCCGATTGGATCAGCGCGGGTAGAGAGTCTCTGCCGCCAATCAGGGTCAGGGCGTGGACGTACTCCTGTTGCGCGGTGGGCTCTCCTTGATCTTGGGCCAAAAGCGAGATCAATGGCTGTATCGCCTCCGCCGCGCGAAGCCTTCCTAGCGCGTCGGCGACCCTCATCCGGACGAACAGCTTGACGTCTAGGAGCTCGTTCTCGAACTTGAGCTTGGGAAGCAGCAGCGGGATCGAGGCGCGGTCCTGGAGGTCTCCCAGGACCTGAGCGCTCTTGGCGAAGAGCGCCGGCTCGATCACCTTGTTCTCCTTGGCCCAGGTGAGCAGGCTGGCGTCCTGGCCTTGCAGGATCGCGCGCAGGGGCGCGGCCGCGGGCGCGCCCACCTGGAACAGCGCGAAGGAGGCCTCGGGGTAGAAGGAGATCCCCTTGCGCTCCACGAACATCATCCGGACGAGCGACGGGATCGCCTTAGGGTCGCGGATCTCCCCCAGAGCCTGGATCGACTTCCTGACCACGAACGGCTCCTCGATGGGCGTGGTCACCACGGTGAGGAGCCCGTCCACCGCTTCGGTCGCGCGGAGTGCGCCGAGCGCGGAGATCGCCTCGATCCGGGTGTAGGCATCGCGGGCGTTCATCAATTTGATCAGGTGTGGAATAGCGGCTTTGTCGCCCACTTCGCCAAGGGCAATCACCAGAGAGCGATTCATGTCGTTGATCGCGCTGTCGCCCCCGGTCGGCTCGATCGCCTTGGCCAGCGGCTCGATCGAGGTGGGGCTCTTCAGCTTTCCCAGGATTCGCGCCAGGTCCGCTTTGGCTTTGGGCGGGTTGGCTTCGGAGGTCAGCTCCTGGTGCAAGACCGGAAGAAAGGCCGGCGTCAGGGTCGGCAGCTCGCGAAGCTCCGCGGCGACCCGCTCCTTCTCGCGCTTATTCTCCGCGCGCCGAAAAGCCTTGGACCAGTATTCGGGCGTGCTCGGATCGCCCTTGCATCCTCCCAAGGCCAAAAGACAGGACAGCGTAGCCAAGCCTACCCAGCGCGGCACGTGCATGACGCCCCCCTTCAGCTGACAGGTCCGGCATCATGGGGACCCAATTCTCTACGGTCAACAAGTGAGGAAAAGGTTAGGCTCCTTAGCGCATGGATCGCGCCCCGTCCTCCCCCCCTCCGGTTGCCGAGCTTGTCACCCGCGAGGAAGATCGCGCGGCGGTGGAGCTGCTTCGCGCGCTGAGGGACCGCAAGCGGGACGTCACCGGACGGGCCCGGGCAGACGGGACGCCTCAGATCCGATGAAGCCTCGAATCGTTTTCATGGGCACACCGGCCTTCGCGGTGCCGTCGATGCGAGCCGGCGCCGAGCTCGGCGAGCTGGTTGCCGTGGTCACCCAGCCCGATAAACCTAAGGGCCGAGGGCAGGCCCTGCAGCCGCCTCCGGTGAAGCTGGCGGCTCAGGAACTCAAGATTTCGGTGCTTCAGCCCGCCAAGCTCCGAGCACCGCCCTTCGCGCCGGAGCTGGCCGCTCTGCTTCCGGACCTGGTGGTGGTCACCGCCTATGGAAAGATTCTGCCGCGTGAGCTGCTCGGGTTGCCGCCGCACGGTTGCCTCAATGTGCACGCCTCGCTCCTGCCGCGGTTTCGCGGTGCCGCGCCGAACCAACGCGCGCTCGCCAGCGGCGACTCAACCACCGGCGACTGCCTGATGCGGATGGATGAGGGGTTG
>JBGTHI010000213.1:0-7809 GCA_041746295.1 Myxococcaceae bacterium | reverse complement strand
GAAGCGCACAGGATCAAGCCTTCCCAATGCATGCAACCGCTTTGTTCTTGAGCAGATGCGCATGCCTGATCTCCTCCATCTCAAAAACTGATCCTTGGCTGCCTCGGCTTTCCCGACGCGACCTGTGGATCGGACCACTAGTTCCCCTCCAGAGTGGCGGGTGTCTGTCGGCGCGCCGGCCACCCCTCCCGGGGATGGGCTGTGGACCTGCTGCGATGCGCTTACCGGTTGCTGCGGAGCTAGAGCCGCCTCGACACGAGCAGGTGGCCCCTGCTCTCGAGCTGGCTCCCAAGTGGTGGCAGCTGCTCTCGTCGAGTCGGCCGGCGCGAGCCGCCCACGCTGAACACCCGCATCGACGTCAGACGAAGTGGCGCGCTCAGGTTCGACAGCACTCCTTCCCCCAGTTTGGCTCTGGACCCGCGGCGACATACTCGCCTCTCGCTGCCCAGCTGAGCTCGCCTCGACCGGCGCCTCCTCTGGCTCCACTTGCCGCGGCTCCTCTTGCGGCGGATGAGCTTCGTGCCCAGTAGACCGGTGGACCGCGCTTCGCGTCCCTACGCTCGCCGCCGCCGCGCTGGTGCTGCTTCCCACCGACATCGCTCACTCCATTCACCCTGCCGCGTTCGCGCGAATGCGTGCCGTCGCGGCTCGCTTACTCTTCAAAGAAGGCAGGCTCGTCCAAGATCCCCCGACGCTCCGCTTCTTCACGCGCTCCTTGTGGCCTGGGATGCAATTCACGAATGTACCTGTTCCATAGACTGCTGACTTGGCGGAGCTCGCGGTCCGTTCTCTCGGCCAAGCTTCGCAACGTGTCACCCGGTTGAACGTCCCGGAGCAGCGCCACGGCAGCCGGAGTGAGCACCAAGCGGTCCAGCTCACGGCGGACCTGCTCCCGGGACCCCAAGCTTGATTCTCTTCGGCGGAACAGAGCATAGAGGTCCACTGGCGGGATCCGTACTTGAGTAAAACCCCTCGCCACCGCATGCACCCCTGCCTGAAGAAGATTGCGAGCGCCCAGTCTGTGCTCAACTAGCCGCACTACCGCGCTAGTTCGAACTCCCCCCGATAGTTCATGAGCAACTTCTTGGGCTGATGCCCCCTCGGCCATCAAGCGAATGATCGCCTCCTCGACGGGCGTCGTTGTAGGTCCCGATATCCCCTGCGACTCGATGCTCTCTCCCGCTTCTATCGCTAATTGAGCCAATCTCACACCCGCATGCAAGGTGTTGCGGGTACCCGCCAGCGTTGTGATCCGGTCAATACTCACTGGCAGCGCATCCCTCACTTCCCCAAAGCTCTTCCCATCCACCACCAGTTGCAGTGCCGTGCGTTCTGCTCTGGAGAAATCGTCTCCCGTTCCGACCGAGCCGCCCTGGAGCCTCCGGGCGTTCCTCGCGACCAGCGCTCCCACCGTATCTTGCGGCTGGAGTGGCATCGGCGGCTCGGAAGCCGATGGGGGGGCAGCCCCCGGCGCCAGGCGCTCCACCATGCCCAGTTGAATGGCGCGATTCCGTACATCGTCCAGTGAATCCACTCCCATCCCGGAACAGGTTCTCTGAATGAGGGCATTCAGGTAAGGGCCCTTTATTCCGATCGCCGCGCCGGCCTCGGCGGCCGTCATCCCTTGACCCAAAGCCTGGATCAGCTCCTGCCCCTTCCCGCTCAGCCTCAGCTCCATCAACTCCCGATCCGCCCCGGAAGTCAGCGGTGCGGCTGGGTCCTCGCCTCGGAGGCGGGCGTAGAGTTCGTCGACGGACCCCGCTACAACCTGTCCGCGGATTTGTGCATACGCCCCCGCCTGGAACAGGTTGCGTGCCCCGGTTGCTTCTTCCACAAGCCGCCTCAGTGCATCGGGCCGGATGCGCGGGTCCACCCGTTCACGTATCGCTTTCACCGTTTCGCCCAATGCCAGCAGACCAAGCACCAGCCCTCCAACCTGGGAGGGTGGGGGCACCTGGTCACCGAGATCTAGAGCAGCGTTTTGCAGTGTGGCGCGCCGCGCTGCCGCGACTCCCGCCTCGAACAGCTGTTTCGCGCCAAACTCATTTCGAACTCTGGTGCTGTTCGTTTCCGGCCGGTCCGATCTCACCTCTACGGGGATCTCACCGTTCGCCAGCCGTAAGATAAGGTCGCTAAGTACCGGTGATCGGCCGGATTCTAAAACGCCGGCGATCTGGCGGGCGACTTCGGCACGGGCAACCTGGACACGTTGCAGCTCCGCCGCCCCCATTCCTTCAGGCAGCTCGTTGTCCCCGGGCACGCCCTCCTCCGGGTCCCCCGATGACACCGGCCTCCCCCCGGACCCCGGAGGTCCGGGGGGAGGCGGCCCCAGACTTGTGTCCTTGTCGGTTCCGGCCCCAGCTGCGGGAGGCTGTTCGTCACTCGGCGTCGCGGCCGATCCCCCGGGAGCTCGGGCTGGCTGCCGGTCGGTCATGGCGGCAGGGGATGTTGCCCATCCGTCCGGTCCGGGGGGAGCGGGCGAGACCGCCTGCACTCGTGATAACCTCCCCCGATCCGAACTGACGCGCGCAGGCTCGTCACCGACCGATCCCCGGAGTGAACTCTGGACCCGCGGTGGTGCGCTCTCCGCGAGCTCCTCAGCTGGAGCCACAGGAGTGTCAGCCGAAGCGGTGCGGAGATCTCTTCCAAGAGACCGCCCCGCGCTTCGCGACGAGGTAACTCTAGCCGCACTGGTGCTGCTTCCTATCGGCGTCGTCACTCCACCCACCGCTCACCCGGAACTCCGAATGCTTCTAATCCGATCTTGAGTTGACCGGATCTCGAGCCTTAAGAGATGAGCCCGGGATGCTCAGGGGCCTGGTGTCCGCAGGCCCGGTGACTGTACCTGACGACCCTGGCTCCGGGACCTGCGTTGCCCGCCGCCAGCGGCCCGCCTCGACGAAGGTCTTTCCCCAGCGGCTCCGCTAGGACCGGTCCGGCCCCTGTTCAGGAACAGTCGGGCGGCACCCCGGACCACCTTTACGGCGTCCACGATCTTCTCGGCGTTCACAATCACCCGCTCACCAGAGGTAACCCCCGGCTTCGCCCTCGGGTCCGAAGAACCAACTCCTGAGCTGTTGCCGCCCTCGTTTTCCGAAGGGGAATCGGGCGCAACGCTACCCACGAGCGAGGCGACGGTGGACAGCATACTGACGCCATGGCCCGAGCGGGTGGCCATCAGACTCAGTTGTTGCTCCGCCTTCGCCTTCAGCGCGTCCACCGTCTCCGGGTCCGTGATTTCCCCTTGGGTGGCGAGTACCTGGGCCGCCTCGGCGTCGCGGACCGCGACCTGTACCTGATCCCGGCGACCGTCGGTGATGGTGACGGTGACGAGCCCTTCACCGTGCCTCAGCATCTCCTCCTCGGTCTGGCCGGAGACGGACACCCTACTTCCAACGCTCCTCACCATGGCCAGCGCATTCTGGGTGATGCGTACGCCGCGCTCCGCCACGCTCCTCGCGTGGCTCATCTTGTCGATTGCGGCCGTGCATGCGTCGGCGACCCTGCGCTCCGCTGCCTCCAAGCCGTCGGCCGGTGCGTTCTCCAATTCCCTGACGGCTTGGCCCAGAGCCGTCAACGCCTGGGCAGTCTGGGCCGTCGCGCGCGCCGAGCCCATGGTCGAAAGCTGACCGAAGGGTCCCTCGGAGGCGGCGGCCGTCCACGAGGCCGGGGGTAAATAACCGCTGTGACCGGTGCCGTAGACACCGTCTCGCTCGACAAGCTCAACCATCTCGGGTCTGCCGGTCACACCGTCCCCGCGTCCACCTACTCCCAGAGAGGTAGAGTAAGGAAGACCGGCCTCTGCCAGCAGGGCCTGAGCGCGCTCCGCCACCCGCCATTCCGCGGCAGTCACCCGTTCGGCTGTCTCGCCTTCGGGAAGCTCGGGCGCGACCTCGTCGCTCGCGCCCCGCTTCGCGGCCTCCAACTCAAGCTTGGCTTCCTGGTACCGGGCCCGCGCCGCGGTCAGGGGATCCAGCGTCCTCTCCTTTCCGCCCGCATCGCCATCACCACCCTCTCTCGAGGTGGGAACCCGGTCATTGTCCGCGTCGGCCAATCGGTCTTGAGTGCCCATGGCCTCCGCGGCCATCTGCTGCTCACCGCCGCCGGTTTCATCTGCCGTTGTCGAGGCTACCGCTGAGCTCTCGGTCACCCCGTCGCCGTAGATCTCCTCAAGCGGAGCCTCCTCCACCCCGCCGGCCCTCGTGGCCTGCCTTACTTCGTCCAGCGCCTCGGCCAACGCCACCGCCTCTTGGACCGTTGGCGCGCCTCTTCGGAGCATTTCGTCCGAGACAAGGAGAACCTCGTTGTCGGTATCGAGCCGCGCTTCGCCTTGACCGGGAATAGCCTGGACGCTCCAGCCGGACGCCTCGCCTCCGGCGGCTTCCGTAAGCAGCCCCAGCGCGGTGCCCACAAAGCGATCGATTGGGGTACCGCGGTCTCCGCCGACCAGCTCGAACCCTCCGCCGGGGATCCGTTCGAAGCCGGTCCTCTGGCGAACGAGCAGCTCCGCGGCTTTGGCCTCGACCTCTCCCGCCGCCGCGATGCCCTGCGCGTTGACGGAGGGCTCTTCCGCGCCTTTGGTTTCGAGGGCCGAGCTCGCAAGCCGGCTGGCTGCGGCCAGCTGGAACTCCTGCTGCAGCTCCCCGGTCTCCTTCTCCAGAGTCTGCATTGCGACCATCGCGTTCAGATCGGCGTTACTCGGAACGCCGCTCTCAACCAGTGCGTCGGACACGTTTAGCTCCCGGGCGTCGGCATCCAGCTTGGCCACGCCCTCTTCCGGGGCGTAACGAACTGTCCACTCCGGCTCGCCGGTTTCGGCCGCCGCCGCAACCCACGCCTGGACGTCATTGACGAAACGTTCAATCTCGCCATCACCCTCACCCGTCAGTAGAAGGTCGCCTCTGCCCGTCTGCTCAAAGGAAGTGCCATTCCTAGCCAGCACCTCTTCCGCCGCTTTTTTTATCTCGAGCGTCACCTCCGCGGCCTCGCCGGTACTCGCGGCCCGTTCTGGGTCTTCAACCCCGAGAGCCTCCCCGGGAACCCGGCCTGAGGTCACCTGAGCGAGCCCCGCCTGAAGCTCTGCCGATTCCCGCCCTTCCGTGCGAGCGTTGATGTTTTGCCGCATCTCCGCGGCGGAAATCCTCCGAGCTTCATCCGCCGCGGCCAGGTCCTCGGCCGAGGGCACGCAGTCCCCGATCAGCGCGTCCGTCACGTAGATCACGCGACTCTCTTTGTCGATTCCCACCCTCTTGGGCGAGTACCGGACCTCCCATCCACTGACCTGGATCCCGGCCGCCGTCGCCGCTTTGACGGTTGTGTCGCGCACGTACACCGCGATCTTGCAGTCGCCATCAGGATTCATCTTGAGCTCAGTTCCGGTGGACGTGTAGTGGCCGGTGCCGGTGTGGACGAGAATCTTCGCCGCCGCGTCGACCTTTGCTTGGTCGTTTTCATCGGGCTGCTGCTTTAGGCTCGGAGCGTCCGTGGCAGGTTTCGTATCCTCGCTCAGAGCGGGTTGGGCACCTTTGAGTGCAAGAAAGTCCGCGGTGAGGTTGTCGAGCACCAAACCGTATCTTGGCGACTCCTTGTCCATTGGCACGAAGCCGTCCATGGCCGCCGGGCCGGCGATCCCACCCGCCACCGCCGTCGAGGGTACGGACCCGCTCACAGGACTGGGTTCCGCTCGTGCCCGATCTGGTTCCGATTTTCCCGCCGCGGAATCCACGTTCTGGCTTGGCGCGCTCCCGCTGTGATCGGCCAACCCCTTCACCTCACTCGCGTTGTCGAGCCCCGGCGGCCCAGCGCTTCCTAGGTCCGTGGAGCCGCCTGACGGGGAAGCGGGAGCCGGCACTTCCGTCGCTATCCATTTGAGGTCGGGGGGCCCAGCAGGGGCGGAGGTCTCAAGCGCTCTAGGCTCGGAGACCGGCTCACGCCCTGGGCCTTCGCTAGGGGGGCTCAAGAGCCCCCGAACCTCGCTCCCGCTCGAAGCGGAGGGGGATTGGAAAGTGTCAGGGACCACGGGAGCTGGCTGGGAGGCCGGGTCGAAGGGGGCGAGAGAATCGAGGGATGCTCGAGGCGACCCGGCTGTGGTGTCGCTCTGAGGGGGTCCCAGGGCACCTCGAGACACGCCGTCCAGACGATCTTCCGTGGTCGCTCCGATCGGACGCACGTCCTCAGCCTTCGCTGGGTCTGTTCCTCCCAGCTCAGCCGGCCCCGAGGCTGGGGGTTCGGGTTCGGACAGCTCGCGGGACAGGTCCTTGTCCGGGAGCTCCAGGCCCGTGTCTCGGGATGGCGACGGGGCCGGGGGCGCGGGCGGTTCGAGGGTCACAGTGGAGGGGCCGATAGGCTGCATGCGCACATCCGTTGTTGAGTTGAAGTCGGAGTAGCCTTACTCGAACTCAAAGCTCGAACTCAAGTCACACACGTCACAGTGTGGCGCGGCGCTTACCGATAGAATTTCGCGGCTATACCGGGTCAGTCCTTCCGCAGACGGATGTTCGGAACGAAGCTCGGCTTAAGCTTTCCGTCCTCGACGGCGTCAGCCGGAACCCAGAACATCGGCTGAGAGCCTCCGAATAGGTCGGAGTAGACCGGCACGAAACCATTGCTCCTCAATGCCACCTCGAAATCGATCCCCAGGCCGGAGCTGGTGAATACCGCCGACCCGTGCCAAGGGGTTAGCGGGTTGGCTGAGGTTCCGAGTTGCCAACCATACTGATGCCGCTTGGGATGTATGCTGAGACGAAGAATGCCATCGAAAATGGACGCGAATTGAAGCTCGCGATCGACCAGGAGCCCGGCCAGGTAACCTTGGGTAGTGTTCCAAGCATATCGGAGCACCTGCTTTCTAGCCTCGATAATATGGCTGGGAGCACTCGAGGGATGAAGATTGAAAAGATCGGAGAATATCTGCGTCGACCAGTGCGCCATGTCCGTCCGGGAGTACTGACCTGGCGGCGGAGGCACCGGCACTGAGTAAACGATGGATCTGAAGAGATCCTTAAAAATAGAGCCGGAGGTGCTGATACCTTGGCTCTCCGCGACCGTTGGAACACCCGCCGAGGTCTGACCTAGCGCTCCTGCCAACGATGGGTCGCGAAGATTGGCCTCTTGCAGCGTCGCCAGTGGATCGCGGGTAATGTCGAGACCCTTGAAGGCATGCGCGAACATGTCGAGAACCTCCTCAAGCCGTCTTGTTCGTTGCTCCCACACGGCCATCCCGTGACGCGCCTTCGCCGCATCATCGAAGTCCTGGTAGTCGATAACGTCCTCCCCCCCAAGCAGCTTGGCGAACTCGCCGAGCTGCTTGCGGTAGGCCTCGATGACTACCCGGGACTCACCAAAGTGCCGAGCGTAGTGATGACCATCGGAGAGGAGGGTAAAACGTATGCCCGGCCTATAGACGAGCTGAATCGCTCGGTGTGCCTCCATCGCTCGAACCAACGCCCCCAGCTCAGCGAAGTCGGGAAGGAGGCCGGAGGACTTAAGGCGTGCCTTGCTCTCCTTATTTGGGAATGCCGGAATTAGCATATGGATCGGCTCCTCCTCCTGAAGGAACCTGAGAATTCTGGGCATGGCCTCCTCCAGGAGAACATTGTCCGAGGGCCCCCGAGCAAACGGTCTGTGTGTCAAAATCCCGTGAATCACGGCGGCAATCCACTCGGGGCTGTGCGGGATCAAGTGCCCGTGGTCGGAAGCAACACGCTTGATGGCCAGCTTCGCGACACGCTCCGCATTCGCCTCAGCACCTTGAAGCATATTGTTGATGAGGTCGACCGTCTCGGCGCTAGAAAGACGGGCTCCCTGGCG
>JBGTHI010000212.1:0-1765 GCA_041746295.1 Myxococcaceae bacterium | reverse complement strand
GCGTCGCACGCAGACCTTCACCCTCCGGCCAGCGAGAGCGGTGGGTGCCGACCGGGACAAGGATGTTGCGGAGCCACCCGCCGAACCGGGCTTTGGCGATCTCGCCCGGGCGATTCTGCAAGGTGAGGTGGGGACCCAACGCGAGCTACGAGCTCGGGCCGCCGCGCGGGTGGGTCCCGGAGACGTGCTGCTGCGGGCCGACGTGCCGGTTCCCTACCTGAGATTGGGTGGAAGGCCGGTTATCCTGCCGCTCGATGGCGTGGGTAGCCGGCTTCCGGTTCGCAACCGAGCAGACCTCGAGCGGTTGGAAGCGCTGCTTGGAACCCAGCGCGATGCGCGGGGAAGGGCGGCCCGAACCGACAATCAGCTGTCCGCGCTCCACCTCTTCCTTGGGCTGATCGAGCGAGGACAGGTCAAGAGTGAGGGGCAACTGGCCTTTCTGCTGGATCCTCCGCTACCCGACGACAACGGCCCGGTCAGCCGCACGTTCAACAGGTTTGCGAACCGCGTCGCAGGCGTCGTCGGAAGGCTCAATCCACTGCGCCTTCGGTTGGTCGACTCGGAGTTGGTGCAGATCGTGGTCGAGTACTACCGCTTTAGATCCAGGCTGGAGGTTGAGATCGTGCAGGCGGCGGCGTTGGCGGAGGCGTGGAGGGGCGTCCTCTCCGCGCTGCAATCCCAACCCGGGATCGAACGCGAAGCGAACGACCTGCGGAAGAAGGCGAGAAAGGCGGGCGATGGAGAAACGCTCAGCTTGCTCTCCGACCTTCAGGGCTTTCTCGCGCAGCCCGGTCTCCCCCAGGAGGTTCGGGGCAGCGCCCTCCGTCTCCTCCAGGAGCTGCCGCGCAATAGCTCAGGGCGGACGGATCGCCAGTGGCGGGATGAAGTCACGGACGGGTTGGGGGGAGAGGTGGGAAGCGTTTTCCAGAATCTATCGGAACGTCTGGAGCAGCGGCTGCGCCAGCTCGCTCTGAAAACCAGTGTGCTTCCTGCTGCGCTCGTGAATTCCGATCAGCAATCGATCTTGGTCCTCCTGCTCGAGGGCTACGACACCCGTGACGGCAGCGATCGGGCGGTGGTCCGCGCGCTGTTCGACGAGGTCTCGCGACAGCGCCAGTTTTCTCTGGTCCGGTCGGTGGTGGACTCTGAGCTCGGCTTCGACGAGCGCTTCGCGGCGCTGCGTGCCTTGACCGGAAGCAGGGAGGTGCCTCAGTGGGCGACGGAGCTGGGACGCCTCCTAGCGGATCAGGAGCTGGGCTCCTGGACCGACGGACTCTGGAGGGCTGTCGCGGCCGGACGAGAGCTCTCCCAGATAGAGACTCTTCTGAACGAGATCCCGCTTCGCCTCCTACCGGTCGGGGACGAGAGGAGCGGGACCAATACCTTCGACGATGTAGCGCTCCTCAGGTCGGTGGTGCTTTCCGTGGTGAAGCGGTTGTCGGGCGTGCCGGTGGTCGAGCCCGTGGTCAGCTCGTTCGTGCCACCGCAGCTCGGAAAGAACGCGCCGGCGGTCGACTACCTCAGCGCACGCTATGAAGCGGTGCTGCGGCCGCTCGTTTCCGCGCTGTTGAGGGATCCTCGGACCCGTGAAGCTGTCGACCGAATACTGGCCGAATCGGATCGGTACGTCGTCAGTCTCAGGGCCCTGGAAGCCGAGCGGCCGTTGACCGAGTTGGAGCGCGAGTACTTGACTTCGGTGGAGGGGCTATCCCGATTCGGCCCGCTGTTAGCGGCGGCGGCACTGGCCAACCCGGCGATGACCCGG
>JBGTHI010000211.1:0-1966 GCA_041746295.1 Myxococcaceae bacterium | reverse complement strand
GCAGGCGATGCGCGAGCTGCTCTCGAACGCGCGGGTCCCGAAGGTGAACAGGCTTCCGGTCGCGCTCGGGCCCTTCCCGGCGGGTACGCCTTCGGTGCTGGTCTTCAGCCGAGACCCCGCCACCGGGGCGGTCCTCTGCTCGGACGTGGTGGAGAATCATGGCCACACCTACGGCTCGGGACTGGCGGACGCAGAGAAGGAGGCGCTGATCTACTGGCTCAAATTCCAGTAGACGCGGGGGCAACCGCTGCGTCGGAACCACCCCGCTTCAGTGCGTGACGCTGGCGGGAGCACCGGCGAAGGCGACCGGGGGCACGTCGGCCACGCTCTCATAGATGCAAGCGCACGCGCCCTTCAAGTTGATCCCAGGGTCACGTCAAGGATAGTAGCAGCGCCACGACAGAAGGACGTCATGGTCTCATCGACAGCACGCAATACCCGGACGCCCCGTGTCACCTGTGGCCTTCGGCCTCAGCGCAACGCCCGCGACCCGCTCGTGCTGCGCCTCGGTGCGCTGGTGGGAATCGACTCTACCTCCGTCCTCTCCAATGTACCGGTCATCTTTATGTGGAGCAGGTCCTACGTCCCCTGGGATTTCGGTGCGAGCGGTTCACCTACCGGGACGTCAACGGCGTCGAGAAGGTGAACCTCATCGCCAAGCTCGGGTCGGACGCGGACATCGGCCTGGCGCTCATCGGACACACCGACTGCGTTCCGGCTGATGGCTGGGAGAAAGCCTTCAAGCTGCTGAGGAAGCACGGCCGACTTTACGGACGAGGTAGCTGCGACACCAAGGCCTTTATCGCCTGCATGCTGGAGACCGCCGAGCTCGCGGCGCGTACCGGGCGGCCCATACAGCTGATCTTCACGGCGGACGAAGAAAAAGGGGAGATGGGTATCGCGAGGATGCTCGCGGCCTTGCCCCATCTCTTTATTGCCCCCAAGGTGAGCCTGTCGCCCGGAACCAGGTCCCGTCCGCCGCCACGCTGAAAGTCGAGGCGCCGCGCAACGGTAAACATCAAACGTCGGCCGAGCAGATCCTCCAGAGTGGGGCGCAAGAAGCGGTGTTCGTGGATGGTCGGGACACCGGCGTTCGAATCGAAGTACTCCCGGGTCATGCGGTGGATGGGATAGGGGCTGATCGCGATCATTTCGAGGTCAGAGTACGGGGGCCCGGCGGCCACAGCTCCCGAGGTGACGAAGCCTCGGCTTTTCTCGGCTTGGTGAGGTTCGCGAATGCGCTTCGCCACAAGGTAGGGGATAGCCTCGAGCTCACGCTGCCGAGCACATCGCTCGCTATCGGATATCGGCCTCTGCCCGGTCAACTGACGATAACCGAAGTACTGGTTCACGACGCTCTGGCACAGACACTTGCAGAGCAGGGGCCGGGTGTTAGCGTCAAGACCGACTGGAAAGGTAGCTCCGAGGGGCTCAACACGCCCATGGACGCAGAGTTGGTGGAGTTCCTGGAGCGCGCCGCCGGTACGTCGGCAAGGACTGAGTCTTTCGCCACCGAGGGTGACGTGCTCCAGCGGTTCGGTGCGAGCGAGGTGGCGGTGTTGTCGGGCGGAACGAGTCGCGTGGCGCACGGGCCGGAAGAACACATCTCAGTGCCGCAGCTGCTCGGGACGGCGGCGGTGCTCGCTCGGGCGCTCAAGCGTTACAGTCGCCCGGTCTTGAGGCCCCGGCCCAGCTCTCGCCTCGGCGAGTGATAGCGAGGTTATGCGCTTGCAGGGCCAGCGGCTTGAGCCTGCTTAGCTCCGTGTCGTCGCCGCATCCTGGCGCGCGCGGCTTCGCTTTGGTTGCTGAAATGGGCAAGCCGCATTGGTGGGCGCGGTCCAAACTGCTTAGGTCGCCGCCAGGTCAAGGGCGACAGAAATTCTTCCATAAACAGAAAACGATAGTCTTCACGTCCCTGCATGCCTAGTGTGCGCCGCGGCAACCGACCACGAGTTGCCAAGGCGAG
>JBGTHI010000210.1:0-2517 GCA_041746295.1 Myxococcaceae bacterium | reverse complement strand
GCCTCTTCTACCAGCGGCGGAAGCTCACCCATACCGACGTGGTGATCCCGCGCATTGCCCAGTCGGTCTCGCACTATGGCCTGGCGGTGGTCAATCAGCTGGGAATGGGCGGCACGCCGCTGCTCAACAACGCAGTGGCGATCGCCCAGTCGCGCAACAAGATGCGCTGTTTGCAGCTGCTCTCCGCGCACGGCGTGGATATCCCGGCCACCGCGATGGCGCGCAACGCCGCCGACTGGAGGGAGATGGTCAGCCTGGTGGGAGGCGTGCCGGTGCTGGTCAAACTGCTCCAGGGCACCGAGCGCGGAAGCGTGATGATCTGCGAGACCCTCCAGTCGCTCAAGGCCGCGTTGGAGGCGGTGCTGGGGCTGGGGCAGGACATCTTGATCCAGCAGTACGTGAAGCGCACCGGCCGCGACGTCCGGGTCTTTGTGGTGGGGGGTCAGGTGCTGGCGGCAGTGCGGCGGCTGACGCGGGCCGGCCGCCTGACCCACTCGCTCCTCAAAGGGGCTCGGCTCAAGGCCATGGCACCTACAGACGCCCAGCAACGCGCGGCGTTAAGGGCCGCGGAGCTGGTGGGGCTGGAGGTGGCAGCGGTAGATCTGTTGGACGTCCAAGGGGTTCCTAAGGTTTTTGAGGTCCACAGCTCGCCCGCCATCGTGGAGATGGAAGAGGCGACCGGGGTCGATCTGGCCACCCCGATCATCGAGCGGGCGGAAGCGCTGGTGGAAGTGGCGGCCAGCTTGGGCCGCGCCCGCTTGGTCAACGAAAAAGCTCAGCTCTCCTGAGCCCTTTGGCGATTCTCCAGTTCTAATAAGGCAACTCGACCCAAACGCCCCCGATAATTCCTTAAGCGGGTTGCTGCGAGGCGAGGTCGTCATGGCGGGTGAAAAAGGCGTCGGAATGGGGCCACTGGGAGCGGCGATCTACGTCGGCGCTCCGCTCATGCAGGGTGTCCAAAAGGGGCTGGCCGCGAAGGAAGAGGGCGACGGCTTCTGGAACACCACGATGAAGATCGCCAAGGCCTCCGCCATTCCTCTGGCGATGAGTCTGGCGGTCGGCGGCGCGATCATCGCCACCCGCAGCACCCCGGGCGTCTTGAACGCCGGGCTCAGACAGGTCGGAAAGCTGGGAGGCAGCACGTTCCTCCCGAAATTTGCGCAGAACATTGCCTCCAGCGTGGGCGCCAAGCAGATCATGGCGGGGACGCTGACCGAGACCCTGATCACCCACGCCGGTACCGGCGCCGCGGTGGGGTTGATCACGGGTGTGGGTCAGGCGTGGGAGGCCCGCGAGAAGGGCGAGAAGGTTACCACCACCATAAAGAACATGGCTAAGCAGGGGACTAAGTCAGCGGTGAGCCAGGCGGCCTTCTATACGGCGCTCTTCGGTGGTTTGAGCGTGATCTCAAACGCCTTCAGCATGGACAAGCTCAAGAACGCCTTCAAGGCCGCGAAGGGTACCCAGGCAATGAACGATCTTGTCACAAGCCAGACCGCGACGGTGCGGACGGGGACGGCCATTTCAAAGGCCGCGGAAACCCACTTCCGCGCAGATGCGACAGCCACCGTGGATGCCTTCAGGGCGTTCCCTGGGAAGGTGGCGAGAGCGCCGGGCAAGATCGGCCGGGCGGTCGCGGCGGTTCCCACTACGGTCGGCGACAAAGCCAAACAATTGGTCGGAGCGCTGACAGGGGCGGGCAAGGGTGGGTAAGCTGTCTTAAGTGCCTCTACCCCTTCGAGCGTTCTGCTTCCTGCTTCTCCTGACCACCGCTGCCTGTGACCAGGCAGGCCGCGCCTCCGCGCCTGCCAACCGCCGTCCGCAGGATCTCTATGAGCTGAGCTTCGAGGGAAGCTCCAGCGCGCTCAAAGTGGGCGAGCGGGGCAAGGTGGTGGTGCGGATCAAGCCCCGCGTTCCGGGCGCTCACGTCACCGCCCCCTCCGAGGCGCCCCTCCGGATCACCTACGCCGCCCCTCACGTGAGGCCGGAGGCGGCCGAGCTGCGTTACGTGAACCCCAAGGCCACCCCAATCGAGGACCCGACCTTCGAGATGCCCGTCGTCGCGGAAGTCGCCGCCTCGGCCGCGGTCAATGCGGAGATCACCTTCCTGATCTGTCTCCAAGATACGCTCTGCGCCCGGCAGCAGCGACAGCTGGCCATTCCGTTGGACGTGATCTGAAGCCGGCGTGGTATGCGCCCACGCGATGCGTTCGCGATCTTATCCCGCTTTGCCTCCCGACCTCGCCGGCCGCGCCGATCCCAGCGCCGTGTGGGGGATCAACCCCGTGATGGAGCTGTTGCGCGCTCGGCCCGAAGAGGTGGAGTCACTGCTGGTCGCTGAAAGCCAGCTCCGTCCTCCGGTGGGGCCCGAGCTGTTGGCGCGCGCCAAGGAGGTCGGGGTTCCGGTGCACAAGGTGATCCGCGAGAAGCTGGCCGCGCTCTCCGGAAATGGGGTCCATCAGGGTGTGGTCGCACAGGTGCGCGAGTTCGAGTACGCGGAGCTGGAGGAGCTGATCG
>JBGTHI010000209.1:0-4093 GCA_041746295.1 Myxococcaceae bacterium | reverse complement strand
GCGCTCCGACCGGGCCTCATCCAGCCGTCGGCGGACCGAGTCGGCCTCGGCGCGCCAGTGGGCGACATTCTGGGCATCGCGCTGCAGCTCGGTCTCCAGCTCGTGAACTTTCAGCTGCATCGCATCGAGCTCCAGCGACTCGGCATCCAGCGCCTCGCGCCGCTCGATCACCTTCGACTCCAGCGCGTTCAACCGCTCGAGGCTCTCGCGCTCCTCCACGCCGAGCTGCTCGAGCTTCGCCTCCAGCGCCTGACGCTCCGCGCCCAATCGTAAGAAGCGATGAGAGGCGCTCACCAGCTCGATCTCGCGGATCTCCGCCTTGATCCCCCGATACATCGAAGCCTTCTTCACCTGGCGCTGCAAAGAGTCGGTCTGCTTCTTCAGCTCAGAAACGAGATCCGCCACGCGGAGCAGATTCTGCTCGGTCGATTCCAATCGGCGCTCCGCGACCTTGCGCCGCGCCTGGTACTTAGTGACGCCCGCCGCCTCTTCGATGAACGAGCGGCGGTCCTCCGGTTTGGACGAGACGATCAGGCCCACGCGGCCCTGCTCGATGATCGAATAAGCCCGAGTTCCCACGCCGGTGCCCAGGAACAGCTCGGTGACATCGAGCAGGCGGCAGCCGGTGTTGTTGATCCGGTACTCCGAGTCGCCGTTCCGGAAGAGCCGTCGGGTGATGGTGACCTCGGGGAAACCAGCGTACTGCGGCGCCAGCGAATCGGTCTCCTCGATCCGGAAGGTGAGCGACACCTCCGCCATCGAGAGCGGCGACTTGGACTCGGATCCATTGAAGATCACGTCCGACATGCCGGTGCCACGCAGGTTCTTGGCACTCTGCTCACCCATCGCCCAGCGGATCGCGTCGACGACGTTGG
Organism: Myxococcaceae bacterium; assembly: GCA_041746295.1. Taxonomy (GTDB): domain Bacteria; phylum Myxococcota; class Myxococcia; order Myxococcales; family Myxococcaceae; genus JBGTHI01. Next base: position 3,218 of record JBGTHI010000209.1, on the reverse strand, counting down.
ACTTGCCGCAGCCGTTGGGACCCACGACACCGGTGATCCCGTCGTCGAAGGTGAAGACGCTGCGCTCCATGAACGACTTGAAGCCGGTGATGTCCAGCCGTTTGAGCCTCATGGAAACCTTCCTGATGAAACGTGACCTTGCAGTGCGTGACCATACCTCACCCTCTACCCAGTGTCGTCGTCGATCGAGGGACTTGGAGCGGATCCTGATCCGGATCCACCGGGTGCCGTCGGCGGAACCGCAACCGGTCGCGCGCGAGGTTGGATCCGCACCCGCACCACCCGAGGCCCCTGCATCTCCTCCACCCGGATCTCGTACTCGTCGATCGCCCAGAGGTCACCGGGCCTCGGAATCCGCCCCAGCTTCGCCATCATGTAGCCGCCGACGGTGGTCACCTCGGCGTCCTCCACGTCCCATTCGATCTGCAGCCGGTGGGCCAGATCGTCGAGCTGCGTGGTACCCGGCACCTCCACCCTGCCGCCCGGGAGCGTCTTGACCTCTACGATCGACCGGCCCAGCTCGGCCACGTCGCCCACCACCTCGGAGACGATGTCGGCGATCGAGACGATGCCCGAGGTCCCGCCGTGCTCGTCCACCACCACCGCGATCTGCCGGCGGCGGCGTCGGAATTCGGTCAGCAGCTGCTCCAGGGTGGAGGTCTCCGGCACGAACAGCACCGGCCGTTGCACCTGGGTCATCGAGGTGAGCTCGCCGCGCGAGAGCAGGAAGAAGAGGTCCTTGACGTTCACCACCCCTTCCACCTGATCTAGATTGCCTCGGCAGACCGGAAGCCAGGTGTGACCACTGCTTCGCGCCTCGGCCACGTTCTTGTCGAGCGGCTCCTCGAGATCGAGAAACCGGACCTCGCTGCGAGGCACCAGCACCTGACGGACCGTCTTCTCCATCATCTCCAGAGCCCGCTCGAGCAGCTCCGCGCGCGCCGTGGCGATCGAGCCTGCCTGCGCGGAGCTGGAGAGGATCACCCGCAGCTCGTCTTCGGAGTGGGCCTCCGAGCTCTCCGTGGCCGGATGCAGCCCGAAGAGCGCCAGCAGCTTCCCGGCCATTCCATTGAGCAGCCAGATGGCGGGATAGAACAGGTAGTAGAACACGCGCATCGGCCAGGCGACCCACAGGGTGGTCGCCTCGGTCTTTTGTATCGCCAGGCTCTTCGGCGCGAGCTCGCCCACGACCACGTGGAGAAAGGTCACGAAGGCGAAGGCGGCGACCAGCGACGCCTGATGCGAGTAATGGCTCGCATGCGCCGCGCCTAGCCATTTGGCGAACAGCGGCTCGAGCAGCTTGGAGAAGGCCGGCTCGCAGACCAGCCCCAGTCCCAGAGATGCCAGGGTGATCCCGAATTGGGTTGCGGAGAGGTAGGCGTCGAGCTGCGAAACCATCTTCGCCGCCGCGTCGGCGCCCGGACGTCCCGATTCTTGAAGGGTCTTCAAGTGGGTGGGACGGATCTTGACGATCGCGAACTCGGTGGCCACGAAGAAGCCGTTGGCGAGCACCAGCAGGAACGCCACAATCAGGTAAATCGTCTCCATTAAGTCCTAGAAGTCCTAGAGGAGCCGCTCGAACTCCGGCGTCCCCTTCAGCGCTTCGAACATTGGATCCGTGGCCAGCCAGCGCGTCACCTTGACCCTATCGGTGGCCAGCGCGCTGGAGAGGGCCGGCAGCGCGTCGGCCGGACGGCTCCAGAGCGCGTAGAGGGCGGCCAGGTTGTAGTTCAGCAAGAGATCCTCTGGATTCAGCTCTCGCGCCCGCGCATAGGCCCGCTCCGCCTCGGCGTAGAAACCCTTCTGCGCGTAGCAGATACCGAGATCCAGATGAGCCTCGAAGTTCTCCGGATCCAGCCGCACCACTTCTTTGAGCTGAGTGATCGCCGCGCGGTAGTCGCCGTCGTCCATCTGCAGCGCCGCCAGCTCGTGGCGCGGGAAGGGATCGCTGGGCTCCAGCTCGATCGCGATGCCGAGCTCCCGGGCCGACTCCTCCGACTGTCCCAGATCCGCGTAGGTGAGCCCCAGGTTCAAATGCGCATCTGGATAGATCGGATCCAGCTCGATCGCCTCCTTGTACTCGGCCACCGCCATCTCGCTGGCGTGCGCGGAGAGGAAGCAGGCGAGATTGTAGTGGGCGGTGGCGCTGTCCGGCTCGAGCCTAAGGGCGATCAGGTACTCGCCCAACGCCTCGCGAAAGAGCTTCTTCTCCGCGTAGACCGTAGCCAGGTTGTCGTGAGCGTGGGCGGAGTCGGGATCGAGATCGATCGCCTTGGTGAACTCCTTGATCGCCTCGTCTAGCCAGCCGCGATCGGCCAGCTCTATTCCGCGGGAATTGTGCTCGTCGGAGAGCGCGATGCTGTCCTTTTCTCTGGGCATGAAACGGAGGCGGACTCTATGTCCCACATTCCGAGTGGCGCAAGGTAGAGTTTGGCCATGGAGACTTGGGATCGGAGGGCAGCCTGCCTGATTCTCTTGGCCTTGACCGCCTGCGCGCCCGGGCGGGTGATTGCACCGCCTGTCGAGAGCACCCCGCCTCCAACCCGGGATCCGCTGGGTGCCGCCGTGCCCGCCCCTCCAGCGCCGGAGAAAGATGGGACTCGCCTGCGATTGGCCGTTGCCGGAGACGTGACCCTGGGCTTCCATTACGAGGAGCAGTTCGACAAGAATCTCCGAAGTGGCCTCGAGCGGGAGGCCCTACTCGGCTACGGTTTTGAAGGGGTGAAACCGGCCGTCGCGGCGAGCGACCTGTTCCTGGTCAACTTGGAATGCCCCTTCACCGACCGCGGGGAAAGGGTGCCCAAAAACTTCAACTTCCGCGCGCGGCCGGAGCTTGCGGAGACGCTGTCGAGAGGAGGCGTGGGAGCGGTCTCCGTCGCCAACAACCACATGATGGACTACGGCGCGACCGGGCTCCTCGATACCCTGGCAACCCTGGACAAGATCGGCATGCCCCACTTCGGAGCCGGCAGGAACCTGGCGGAGGCGCGCAAGCCCGCCATTGTCGAGAAGAACGGGGTGAAGGTCGCGCTGCTCGGCTACCTCTTCCTGGGCCCGAAGCACATCGAGCCAGAGGTGGTCTTCGCCACCGCCAGCACTCCGGGAGTCGCCGGCCACTATTCCGATACCGACGCGATGGAGCGGATGGTGCGGGAGGATGTGGCGGCTGCTAGGGCTCACGCGGGGTTGGTCATCCCTTTCTTCCACTGGGGCCGCGA
>JBGTHI010000208.1:0-2901 GCA_041746295.1 Myxococcaceae bacterium | reverse complement strand
CAAGGTGCTCAAGGCGCTCAAGGCGCTCACCACTCACCCCCGGGCTGTCGATTGCCCCACGGGTCCGAGTTGCTCTTCGTGGAAATTTGTACATTACGGTTTGCGGAATGCAAGCCGATCTCTTTCTTCCGCCGCCCGCGTGACCCAGAATGGGGTGAGACTCCACCGGGCCGCAGGGACCATGCCATGAGGCGATTCGCCGTGCTCCTCGCGTTCGCCCCCGTTGCCGGTTCGTGGGCAGTGGGGCTATCCCCCCCCGCACCCCCCGCGGCCGGCCAGCCCGCAATCGACACGACGCTGGTCTTGGCATCGGAGTCGGTGTCGTCGTCCTCCTCGAAGCGCGCGCGGGGAGCGGGAGGGGCCGATAGCGATGCGACTCGAGGAGGCGCGGGTCGTTGCGGAACCGAAGGAAGGGTGGGCAAGGGGCCGGCGGGAACGGCCGGAACGCCGGACCCCTTTCCTACGATCCTCCCCTTCGGGAGGGCGGGGGGTGCCGGCGACCTCTGTGCCTCCACCGCCGGGCGGGTGGGACCGTGGAGCTCCTTCTCGAGGAGCGGGGGGACCTTGGGCGCTACCGAGGTGGACGGGGCATGGCAGGCCAAGCAGTCGCCGACGTCGGGAAGCGGAGCGCCGCACTTCATACATTTGGACACGAGAGAACTCCAGTCCGTCGCAGAGTCACCCACATGAGACCCTGAACTTGTGAGCAGGTCAAGAAAACCGAAACAGACCCTCCTACCCGAGCTCGCCCGCTCGGTGAAGGGCGATCGCCAATCCCGCCAACCCTGCGGTCTCCGTTCGGAGGATGCGCCTGCCCAGGCTGACCGTTTGGGTTCCGGCGCTTCGAGCGGCGGCGACCTCGGCCCGCTCCCACCCCCCTTCGGGCCCCACGGCGATCGCGATCGGCGCGCCGGCAGGATGAAGCGCGAGCGCCGAACCCAGCCTTGTCGAGGGCTCCTCTTCGTCCAAGAGCCATAGCCCTGTTCCCGGTGGAAGGATCTTCAGCGCCTCTTCCAGGGAGGGCACCAGCTGGAGGGCCGGCAGATCGGCCCGCCGGCATTGCCGTGCCGCTTCCTCGAGGATCTTCCGCCAGCGCTCCGCCTTGGCGTCGATCCGGTCAGCCGGAAAGCGGGCCACGCTGCGGGCCGAAGGGAAGACCACGAACGCCGAGGCCCCGAGCTCCGCCCCCTTCTGGAGGATCCACTCCAGCTTGTCCGCTTTGGGCAACGCTTGCAGGAGCGTGACCGGGGTTGGCAGCTCCAGTCGCAGCGGCGGGTCCAGGGTGGCGCGCGACGAAGCCAGCAGGCAAGCGGGGTAGACGTTCCCGCGCCCATCGAACAGCTCGAAGCGGTCGCCCTCGCGGAGCCGCAGCACATGAACCAGATGGTGCCGTTGCGCCTCGGAGAGCGAGAGCTCGCCCGGGGCACCGGCCAAGCTGCCATCGAAAAGGCGGGGAAGGTCAGACACCCTCAGCGGCCCCGCGCGAAGTCGAGCCGGATCCACTCCCCCATCGTTTCGACGCCGTCGGGGGTAAGCCCCTGCGCGCGGTAGGCGGCCTCCACCGTCTCTCGTTGAGGCGCCAGCACCCCCGCGAGGAGCAGCCGGTGCTTCACCTTGGAGGCGATCGCCGGCGCCAGCTCCACCAGGGTGTTGGCGAGGATGTTGGCGACCACTAGGTCGAAGCGCCCTTCGATCTGGTCGAGCGTCTGCTCGGAGAGCGCTACGTCGGGCACGCCGTTGAGCTGACCGTTCTCCTGGGCCAGGACCACCGATACCGGATCGTTGTCCACCCCCACCGCCCGGGCTGCGCCCAGCTTTCGCGCGGCGATCGCCAGCACGCCGGTGCCGGTACCCACGTCGAGGATCGTCGCCGAGGGATGCTGCTTGTAGAAAGCGTCGATCGCGCTGAGGCACAGAAAGGTCGTGGGATGGTCGCCGGTGCCGAAGGCCATCTTCGGCTCGATCGTTATCTGGACGCGTTCGGAAGGTGCCTTCGGGGCCAACCAGGGGGGGCCCACCCAGAGCCGCTCCGTTTCGACCGAACGGATGAGCGCCTTCCACGATTGCGACCAATCCTGGTTTTGGACCGCCTGGAGCGCGACCCGGGCGCGAGGCCACTCGCCGCTGAGCGCCTTTTGCAGCTCTTCCGCCTGACCGGTCTCTTCGAAGTAGGCGACGATCAACGCTTCGCCCGGTTCGGGCCGCTGCACGCCCGGCAGGGGAGGGTTCTCGGAGTCGCGCACCTCCAACCCTAGCGCGCCTCCCTCATGCAGGGCGAGCTGAACCAGCTCGGAATCGGCCTCGGGAAGCTCGACGGTCAAGGAGGAGTAGCTGTGGCTCATCGGGCCATCGCCTACTCCCTCTCTCGTGGGAAATCCACGGGGCCGTGCTATTTGCGTGAATCGATGAAAGGCACCGACTTCTATGATGATCCCGATCGGTTCCGCGCCTACTGGGGGCTGCGGGACCGGGAGAACAATCCCAATGAAGCGATCGAGGAGCCGATTATCTGGGAGCTTCTGGGCGATCTCCAGGGCAGCCGGGTCGTCGACCTGGGATGCGGGGATGGCCGCATCGCCACGCCTCTGCTGAGCACGGGCTGCAGCAGCTATCTGGGGCTGGACGGCTCGGTCGCCATGATCGAAGCTGCCCGCATCCGTCATCCGGCCGGCGCATTGGCGGTACGCTTCAGCCTTCAGGCCTTAGTCCCCATGGCGTAAACCCCCTGGGCTTGCCCCGGGGATATAAGCCATCCTTGCCTGGGGGTTATGAGGGGGCTCGGAGGGCCCCCTCATCCACATGAAGCGAGCGAGGCGGTGGAGGTGGCGGTAGCGTTGGAAAATGTTCCGTCGGAGCAGTCACGCCGTCTTCGATTGCCGGTACCACCTGATCTGGGCCACG
>JBGTHI010000207.1:0-1670 GCA_041746295.1 Myxococcaceae bacterium | reverse complement strand
TTTCACTTCGATGGGGACGATGCGAGCACCCACAGCGAGGACGTAGTCCACTTCGGCATTGCTGTTTTTTTGGTGCCGGACCCAGGTGAAAAGGGCGGGCTCTTGATTGAAGGGGCGGCACGCGCGCAGCTCTACCCCGATTTTCCCCGCTCGGCGCCTCCTGCGACCTCGCCGGGGCTCGAGGATGGAGCCGGGCTCGCTGAACCGGACCGGGCCGCGGTGGCTCCGTCGGTCGAGAGGGTGGGACAGGGTTGGTCGGTCCTGTCGCCGCGCACGGTTGGCAACAAGCAGGCGGTGCTTCATCTCCATGCCGGTTGGCCCGGGCTGAGCGCTACCGGCCTGTACGGCTACCGCCCAAATCTCGACCTGGGCATCCGGCTCGGCCTGAACTACGGACTGGAGGGGCTGATCCGCTACGAGATCACCACCGGCATCCGGGCGCAGGGGGTATTCCGGATGTTGCTCTGGGAACAGGGAGACTTCAGCCTTGGCGTGGAGGCCAGTCTGGGCGGGATCTTCTACTTTCCGCAGCCCGGCTTCACCCTCTCCGGCATGACCCTTCCTCTCAAGGGGACGGTAGGTCTCCAGTTGGGAGACGCCCTGGCGATCCATTTCAACCTGAGCCTGCCGATGTTTGTCACCTTTGGGAGCCTCGGTGCCTTCACCTTTCCGATACTTGTCGGTACGGGCGCGGAATACTTCTTGACCAATACCACCGCGATCACCGTAAACACGCGCGCCGGTCCTTCCTTGTCGACGGACACGGGACAGAGCGGCTTGGCATTTGAACTTCTGGTGGGGGCGGCATTCAAACTATGAAAAAGATCCTTTTGGCGGCTTCGGTGTTGTTTGGCGTGGTGGCGACCCCTGCGGTAGCTGCCGTTCCATCCGTCCTCGGCGGCAACGCGATGGGCACTGGCAATCAAGTGGTTCACCTGCAGGCAGGTTTCCCGGGGGTCAGCGGGACCTACCTACAAGGTTACAATGACAAGACCGATCTCGGGGTGAAGCTCGGCTTCAATTACGACCTCGAGAGCATCGTCGCCTCCGGGGCGATCAACCCGGGGTTCAAACTCCAGGGTGTTGCACGCTTCGAGCTGGTGGACCAGCCGGCCTACAACATCGGGCTGCGAATCGAGCCGGGCTTCTTCACTTACTTCGACAACGACTTTCTCTTCGGTATGACCCTGCCTGTGGGCGTGCACGTCGGCTTCCCGATCAACGACAAGCTCTCCGTACACGCCGTGGGAGAGATTCCGTTCTCCTTCGGTTTCACCGATAGCTTCTGGTTGATCCCGTTCGCCTTCGGCGGTGGAGTGGAGTACTCGATTCAACCGAATATCGCTCTGACCGCGACCGCGCGGCTGGGCCCGGCGATCGTAGACTTCGGCGGTGCCACGTCGGGTGAATTCTACTACCAGACCCTAGTCGGCGTGGCGTTCAAGATCTAGTCGCGCACGCAGCCTTCGGGAGTGTAGTGGCCGGTCCTGGATCTCTCCGGGGCCGGCCCGATTCATGCTCGTCGATCTCCTCCAGCAGCTGCCCGTGATCTCCGTCGCCCCCGAGGGGGAGGTCGATGCCGTCGATCCCCGTGATGCTGCGGAGCGCTGGGCCGGGCAGTGGCGCGAGACGGGGCTGCGGCCGGGCGAGCGGCTCGTCTCCGTGCTTCC
>JBGTHI010000206.1:0-4481 GCA_041746295.1 Myxococcaceae bacterium | reverse complement strand
AGCTGCCTGCTGCTCCCGGTCATGATCGGGCTCTTCAACGTGCGCGTTCCGATGGGCTTTGCGACCTTCGCCGGCGTCGCCGCGCTGGGCTGTCTCTCGATCAGCGCCCCCGGAGCTCTCTATTCCGCGATCGCCAACCAGGCGCGAGCACGAGACGTTTTGCTCCCTCTTCTATTGTTTCCTATTCTGATCCCGGCGTTGCTCGCGGCGGTGAAGGCGACAGCGTTGGTGTTTGAAGGCGATCCTATGGGCCAACTCCGCTCCTGGCTCGGTCTGTCTGCTTCGTTCAATTTGGTCTACTGGGGGTTGGGCTTTCTGCTTTTCCCCCGGGTGGTCGAGGATCCTTAGAGAGAACCCATGCCCCACTGGCTCCCCTTTCCCCCGCTGCTCGCGACCGTCGTTCTCGTCGCGCTCGGCATCCTCAAGCCTTCCCTTCGGCCCACCCTCTGGCGGCTCCTGGCGGTCGCGGCGCCCCTGGCGCTTTGCTTCGGCGCCTTCCTGGGGCTGCGCTGGGCGCCTCCGGATCGCGAGATGGGCGACGTGCAGCGGATCATGTACGTCCACGTCCCGGCGGTCTGGATGACGCTGCTCGCGCTCACGCTCAACTTCGGCTGCTCGATCACCTACTTGATGAAGGGCGGCTGGGGTGCGGACGCGCTGGGTGAGGCATCGGCCGCGGTGGGCGTCTTCTTCGGCACCGTGGGCGTCTTCCTCGGCGCGGTCTGGGGCCGACCCACCTGGGGCGTCTACTGGACCTGGGATCCCCGCCTCACCACCGCCGCTATCGCGCTGGTGGTCTACACCGGCTACCTGGCGCTGCGACGGTTCGTGGACGACCCCGATCGCCGGGCGGTCTGGTCGGCCGTGGTCGGGATCGTCGCCTTCGCCGACATTCCGATCATCTGGTACTCGGTCCGCTGGTGGAGAAGTCTCCACCAGGTCCAGTCGACTCCGAAGACGGTGGATCCGGAGATGACCCTCTCGCTCCGCTGGAACTCCGCCGCATTTCTCCTTTTTCTGGTGGCATTCCTCTGGCGCCGTTATCGGCTAGCGATGGCCGAGCGGCAGGCGGAGCTGGCGCCGCCGCCGGCTCCCGCTTTGGAGGTTTCCCGATGATGCTGGCCAATCTCGCCTCCGGAGCGCTGGCCGCGGTGGGAAGCGGCAGGATCCAGGGCGGTTGGGGTTACGTCTGGACCTGCTATTTCGTTACCTGGAGCGCCCTGCTGCTCTACTCGCTTTCCCTCTGGCGGCGAGGCTCCCGCAAAGACCGCGTCTCTAAGGAGTCCCGATGACCTCGCTGAGCCCCAAGGTCCGCAACCGACTGATCGCGATCGCCGCGCTGGCCATCGCGGCCACCGGCCTCGCAATGCTCTCCTTTGCCAACATCGGTGAGAACCTCGTCTACTACTGGAGCCCCAGCGAGATGCTCGCCCAGGGCGAGAAGGCCTATGGCGCGACCATTCGCCTGGGAGGTCTGGTCAAGCAGGGCAGCATCGTCTGGGACGCCGACAAGACCCACCTGACCTTTCAGGTCGCCGACTCCAAGGAGCAGGCTGCAAAGGCGGTCACCGTCGCTTGCTCGGAAACGCCGCCCCAGATGTTCAGGGAGGGGATCGGCGTCGTGGTGGAGGGAACCTTCACTCCGGCCGGCGTCTTCACCTCTAACCGGCTGATGGTCAACCACTCCAACGAGTATCGGCCGCCCAAAGCGGGTGAGAAACCGGACGAGTGGAAGAAGTCGATCGAGGGCGCCGGAGCCGATACCACCGCGAGGGCCAAGTGAACGGAGCCGTGGGTTACGGCCTGGTCCTCGGCGCCATCGCCTTCGCGGCCTTCGGAGCGGTGGTGGGGCTGACCGGAGGTCTGCGGCGCACCGAGGCCGGATTCCCTTGGGTGCTCCGCTCGGTCTACGGCTTCTTCGTCTGCATGCTGCTGGCCAACGCGGTGATGGTCTACGCCCTGTTGAGCCATGACTTCAGCGTCCAGTACGTGGCTCAGGTAGGAAGCCGCGCCACTCCGCCGATCTTCACGGTGGTCTCGCTCTGGTCGGCGTTGGAGGGATCGATCCTCTTCTGGGGCGCGATCCTGAGCACCTATCTCTTCGCCTTCGCGCGCACCCACCGCCACGAGCATGGCCGGTATATGTCCTTGGCGGTGGGCACGATGCTGGCTGTGGGCGTCTTTTTCGCCTTCCTGATCGCCGGTCCGGCCAATCCCTTCGGCGCCGTCTCGCCGGTTCCGCCGGACGGCCCCGGGCCCAACCCGCTGCTCCAGAACCACGTGCTGATGATCATCCACCCCCCGATGCTCTACCTGGGCTACGTGGGGATGGTCGTCCCGTTCGGCATCGCGGCGGGCGGCCTTCTGCGCGGCGAGCTGAGCGACGCCTGGATGGTGCCGCTCCGCCGTTGGTCGTTGATTCCCTTTGGGTTCCTCTCGGTGGGAATCATCCTGGGCGCCTGGTGGGCCTACGCGGTCCTGGGTTGGGGCGGCTACTGGGCGTGGGATCCGGTGGAGAACGCTTCGATCCTGCCGTGGTTCACCATCACCGCCTTCATCCACTCCACCATGGTCCACGAGCGCCGGAAGATGCTCAAGCTCTGGACGCTGAGCCTGGCGCTGGTGAGCTTCATGTTGACCATTCTCGGCACCTTCATGACCCGGAGCGGCGTCTTCAACTCGGTCCACTCCTTCACCCAATCGGACATCGGCCCCACGTTCCTGGCCTTCCTGGGGGCGATCTTCCTCTTCTCGTTTGGGCTGCTGTTGACCCGAGGTCACCTCCTGGTCGCCGAGGATCGGGTGCAGTCACCGGTCTCGCGGGAGATGGCGATCCTGGTGAACAACCTGCTCTTCACCGCCATCACCTTCACCGTGCTGCTCGGCACCACCTGGCCGCTGATTTCGGAAGCGGTGCGGGGAGTCCGGGTCAGCGTGGGCGAGCCCTATTTCAACTTCATGGCGGTCCCGCTGGGCGTGGCAGTGCTGTTCCTGATGGGCGTGGGGCCAATGCTGCCCTGGGGCTCCGGCGACGCGGTCAAGCTGAAGCGGCAGCTCATCTTTCCCGGAATGGCCGGCCTGGCGGCGGTGAGTGGCGCGTTCGCCTTCGGCCTGCGCAAGCCCTACCCACTCCTGACCTTCGGCTTCGCGGCATTCGTCCTGATCATCACGTTGCGCGAGCTGTTCCTGCCGGTGGCGGTGCGAATGCGGGAGCACCGGGAGGGGCTGGTCACTGCGCTGTTCCGGAGCGCCAGCCGCGCGCGCCGCCGCTTCGGCGGCTACGTAGTGCATCTTGGGATGATCTCCATCTTCGTGGCGGTCGCGGCGTCTTCTTCTTTCGTCACCCATCAGACCGGCACGCTGAAGACCGGTCAGGCCCTGAGGATTGGCGAGTTCGACCTTCTCTTCCAGGGGCTGGCGCGGGGCAAGGAGCCCCACCGCGAATGGATCGGCGCCCGCGTTCAGATCCATCGCGACGGCCACCTCCTGGAAGAGGTCACGCCCCGGCTCAACCACTATGAGGGCAGCACCGACCCGATCGGCACTCCCGCGGTGCGGTCGACCGCGGCCGGTGATCTCTACCTCTCGCTGCTCGCCTACTCGCCTTCGAGCGGCACCGCCTCGTTGAACGCCTGGATCTTTCCTTTGGTGGGCTGGATCTGGTGGAGCATTCCCCTCCTGGTGGGCGGCACGCTGATCGCGGCCTGGCCCTCCCGGCGCCGAAGCGCTGCTGTCACCGCCGCCGACGCGAACCGGGCCCCCAGCGCGGTGACCGGAGGAGGCGCAGCATGAGACGGTGGGTGTTGCTCGGAGCGGGGGTGGTGGCGGTCTCCCTGTTGGTGGTCCTCTTCAAGGGCTTCGGCCGGGATCCCCACGCCGTCCCGTTCATGCTCGAAGGAAAGCCGGCGCCACAGTTTGAGCTCGCCCCATGGGACGGGGGCAAGAAGATCTCCCTGGCCTCGCTGAAGGGCAAGCCGGTGGTGATCAACTTCTGGGCGACCTGGTGCGGCCCCTGCAAAATGGAGCACCCGGTGATCGAGTGGGGCGCGCGGCAGTTCGGGAGGGACGCCGTCTTCCTGGGCGTGGCGCACGAGGACACCGAGGAGAACGTCCGTAAGTACCTGGCGCAGGCCGGCTCCGGCTTCCCCCAGCTCAACGACCCGCAGTCGGCGATGGCGGTCGACTACGGCCTGGCGGGCGTGCCCGAGACCTACTTCATCGACAAGAACGGCATCATCCGCGGCAAGCACATCGGGCCGATCGACACGGAATCGCTCGCCGAGCGCATCCGTTCCCTTCAAGAATGAGAGGTTTGTGCCGTGGAGATCGCATAGCGATGTTATTGGCACAGACCTCCGGCGAGTGAAGCCATGACCCACCCTCTTCTGCCTCTCGCACTGGGCTTCACCCTCCTCGCGGGGGCCTTCGCGCCCCAGCAGCCCGGCTCCGACCCGCTCGCGCCGCCGCTGGAGGCGCGGGTT
>JBGTHI010000205.1:0-1540 GCA_041746295.1 Myxococcaceae bacterium | reverse complement strand
AGCGTCGATGCGAGTCCTCCGGTCACTCGTTTTCGGCCTGGGCGCCATCTGGGTGGTCGTGCTGTTCGTCAACGCGTTTACTGATTCGGGCACGGTCGTCGAGGTCGGCAGCTGGATCGGGCTCGTGCTCTGGCCGCTCTTGCTCGTCGTCGTGCTGATCGGCGAGCGCCGACGACGACAGGAAGGCCACTCGCCGTCTGTCGGGCAAGACGTTGGATCGTGAGACACATGGTTCCGGTCCGGGAGACGTTCGTTGTGGTCAATCACCCGGTAGCGGATTTCGAAGCTCGTGAACGAGAGCGGCTGCCGATGCGAGAATCATCACGAGCACGAAGATCTCGAGTCCATCGAGGTCTTCGTCGCCAACCGTCAGCTGTAAGACGTTGATCACGAGCACGAAGGAGAACGCCCCGAGCGCGACCTTCTGAAGTGTTCGTCGTCGTTCCAAGGTTCCGGCCTTCACCCCTGGATCGCGTTGCGGCGTATTGATCCACCGGCGTGACAAGAGGAACGTCCCAGCGAAGGCGGCTAATGCCAAGAGCGAGAGCGAGATGAACGCTGCCATGGCTCGTGTCATACCAGGCGGCGTTGCGAGAGATGAGATCGATACCCGGTAGACGTTCCCATGGACATTGCGATTGCGGCGGACTCAGGATCGAGCCAAGATGTCGGGATGGGGCAGCCTGACGAGTCGCTACTTGCGCACCTTGAGGCTCAGGCCGTCCACCTGCTGGCGTTGACACGGAGAGCGGCATCCCGACCCGGCGAGGTCGCACTGCTCACCGACGTGCGGAACGAGGTGTTCACGCTCCGTGAGACCCTGGGCGAGCTCGGTGATCCGCTCGCCCTCGCGAGCAACGAAGACTGGAGCTGTGAGAGTGAGGCGAGAGACGGGTCCGCAGCTTCGGCGTCTCGGAAGGCGGCCGGACCCTGGGGAGCCGCCGCGGCAGACTCATTTGTCGAGCTGGCCGAGAAGGACGGGCTGGTGTTGGTGCTCACCGGCGTCCTATCGGGCAAGGAGCGCGTCGAACTCCACGCTGAGCTTCGGGAGGACGCACTGTCCGCTCAACGCCTGGCCGAGCACGCAGACGCAATGCAGCGTTGGGCGGAGGACGTAAACGGCCCCATCGATCTTCGCGAGCCGCCGCTCCAACCGGTTGACGCTTTCGGCGGTCTGCGTGTCTCAGTTTCCGACGACGCCGGTACGGGCTACCGCTGGATGGGATCGCGCATGGGCGGCACGGGCACTGAGCCCCTCGTGGTGTGGAAGTTCGCCCCGAGCGTCCCGCTCGGCGTGACGGAAGTACGCGTATCTATCGACGGCGATCTGCGCTACAGCGGTCCTGTGGAACGTGACCGAGGGCCCTGAGTGTTCGCTCTGGCCTGTCCCGTATGACGTTCGTACTTGCGGACGGTGACGTGCGAACCTCTGACCGTGGAGATCGTGCCCATTCGATGTGCACTCATCGGCGACGCGCAAGGAGAGCCGGCTGAGCCTGCCTACGCTCAAATCTGGCGCCAGTGGAACGACGAGCGTTCG